>CAMWQI010000013.1 GCA_947176345.1 uncultured Ruminococcus sp. | reverse complement strand
GGGGGTTTCCGTCTTTTTAATGCTGTTTTTCGGGGGTTTTCGTGTGCCTTACTGTGAGTATATTATCTCATGCCCATGAGAATTTTTGCACTCTCAAAAGGGGATATTTTCCATAAAAAAACAGACATAAAAAATCCGGAAGACTAATTCTTCCGGATTCGTTCAGGATATTCTCAGGTTATATATTCGTCTGACTCAAATATGATTTCAGACCGCAAATAACAACTATCAAAAAAATTTTTAATATTTTCAGCAATTTCTATTTCCCGTGAAACAGTAATTTTTTCGTCAATAGGGAAAAAATCCATATGTGTATTATAGTAAAGCCAGCCGTCGTCACTTTCAGCAAGAATTTTGTCATAGTCTTCATTATGATATATTTCAAATATATTTCCCAACATAAAATAGCTTTTTGCAGAACGCCTTACTATATTATATCGGCTTTCCATAAGAAAAACTACCTTTTCTGGCGTTTCATTGACTGTTATCCTAAACTGCACAACAAATTACTCCTGTGAAAGAATTTCCTTGTAAAATTCAGCGTAATCTTTTCTCTTGTCGTTTGTAAACTGTATAGCAGTTCTTGGGTGCTGATTAAGAAGACCAGTCATCATGTACTGTAAATCATATCCCCATACAATGCCGTCCTCACGGAGTTTTGCCATATGCTCCTCAATGAACTGCATAACCGGATAAACGTTATATTTAGGATTTTTGAGGAAACCTAAAAGCAGTTCCATAGCACAGTTGCCTGCTCCTCTGCCCATTTCGGAATATGTAGCGTCAAGCCAGTCAACGCCGTCACCAACAGCTTCAATTGTATTTGCAAAAGCCAACTGCTGATTATTATGTGCGTGTATGCCGACTTTCTTTCCGTACTTTTCAGCCATATTGCAGTACATATCTGCAATTCTTGCAATCTGTTCCGGATAGAGTGAGCCGAAACTGTCAACGATATAGAAAACATCAACTGGAGACTTGCCAAGAATATCAAGAGCAGCCTTTATGTCACCCTCCTGTGCATTGGAGATAGCCATGATATTACAGCTTACTTCATAACCCTTTCTTTTGGCATCTTCAATCATATCAACTGCTGTCGGTATTTGGTGAATATATGTAGCCACGCGGATAAGGTCAATGGGACTTTCTGCTCTGTCGTGAATATCCTGCTTGTAGTTACAGCGACCAACATCAGCCATGACAGCTATTTTAAGGTCTGTGTTGTTCTCACCTACAATTGACCTGATATACTCATCGTCACAGAATTTGCACGGTCCGAATTTTGTTTCATCGAACATTTCACGGTCTGCCTTGTAGCCGAACTCCATGTAGTCAACACCAGCTCTGAGGTTTGCGTTGTAAAGATGCTTTACAAATTCATCACTGAAACGGAACTCATTTACAAGTCCACCGTCTCTCAATGTTGCGTCAACGACCTTTATATCCGGTCTGTAATCCATTAATTTAGAAATTTCCTTCATTATAAAAAATCCTTTCAAAAAACATTTTACCGCTTTAAAGCGAATTAAGTAAAGACCTTATATAGTATATCACAAAAATTCCCGTTTGTCAAATACTTTTTTGATTTTTTTCAGGAAATTATTTTTTCATAGTTTAACTGTTGACAAATTACAGCCAAAATTATATAATATGAATATCTATGCTAATTGGAGGTATGCCAATGAATACATTTCTGTTCATTATTGCATTTATTATTTCCGTTATTATTTCAGTTGTTTTTCTGCATGAAATAAAACATAAAACCACAAAAAACACTTCCCATCTTGTCACGAATATCCGGAGCATTGCACGGGGAATGACAGTATTCATGTTGAGTGTTGCTATTACGGACAAGTTCGGGCTTATAGACTTTGGTATGTACTCCGGTACATACTTTTTAATGGGTGTCTCTTGTATGGCTGAATACATTCTATGTGAAATAAACCGGAAACACAATATTACAATTATATCATTTACAGTTAAAGTAATCATCACTGCATTTATTCTGGAGCTTACTATATTTAATGTTCCCTCCTATCGTATGTGGTTCGGAAACTATCCACGCATTACATATGAGGTAAGCCGTTCAATACTTGACAAGGGTGGTATATACCGGCGGTCTGATAACTCCATAGCCGTAAGAAACGGTGATGAACTTATAATTAAAATCCCCGACGTTAACAGACAAATAAGCACTGTATACATGGATATGTACCTTGACAACGGCACACGCTCCGCTGAACTCTCTATTGATGCTACCGACGAAACACAAACTTTTGTGCCACGCCGGAATATTGCTCATACAATAGTTTCAAGAAATCAGATACAGACGCATTACTTACAGTGTGAACTTTCCGGAGAAGTCGGTGAACTTGTCATAAAGCTTAAACCTATTAATTCAGGTTCAGCACACGTAAACAGCATAACACTTAATATGCCTGTTCCGGTTGAAATTTCATGGGTAAGATTTCTGCTTATTGTTTTGTTGAGTATATTTATTTATTCAACTATAAAAGGAACTTTCATGAATAAAAGCATAAATGAAAATATCCGTTTCTGTAAAGTTTCTGTTGTATGCATAACGGCTTTTGCGTGTTTGTGGGCTGTATGGGTTATAGATTACCATCTTGATGGTCGCACATGGAAAGAAGAATTTTCAAAAACAACCGGAAATCAGGTTACACAACAACTTGTTGATGCATTTGTGGACGGGCGGACGTATCTTTATCCACAACCCGATGACTTACTTAAATCCTTTGATAACCCATATGATAATCAACACCGTGAGGCTGAACTTATTCCTCAATGGGACGGCGATTATGCACAAAATTCCGCATGGGACCACGTATACTTTGACGGAAAATTCTACTCATATTACGGCATAG
The DNA here is from genome assembly GCA_947176345.1 of uncultured Ruminococcus sp. Taxonomy (GTDB): domain Bacteria; phylum Bacillota; class Clostridia; order Oscillospirales; family Ruminococcaceae; genus Ruminococcus. The sequence continues at coordinate 25,706 of CAMWQI010000013.1, read as the reverse complement.
CACCTGTCATACTGCTGTTTCTGCCGTATCACATACTCACGGGATATTATTTCCCTGACTCTATGGCGGTGCTTGTATTTGCACTTATCGGAATTACCGGTCTTTCGATGTTTTTTACGAAACTTACAAGAAAATTCTTTCCTACTCTGCCCACCGGAATATTCATATCAAGCCTGATAATAATTCAGATGATAAGCGGTATATGGTACAGTGTAGGAAGACCGTTATTCTATGAAATAGCAATGTCCGCCGGATTTGCATTCATGACATGGGCATTTTATTTCCTGATTTCCGCAAATATAATAGGAAAAGGAAAAATTTCCCTAATAAAAACCGCCATATCATCATTATTGTTTGCCATTGCGGTACTTTGCAGACCGACTATTGTGCTATACTGTATATGCGGAGCAGTATTTATGATTTGTGCCATACCGCGATTTTCACACGGAAAACAGAAAATTTTTAACAAGCGAAGTACAAAATATCTCATGTGTGCTATTTTGCCTATGGCTTGTTTAGGACTGGTACAGATGTGTTATAACTATGTTCGCTTCAAGTCACCATTTGAGTTCGGAATACAATACTCACTTACTATAAACGATTTCCGGAATACACAGTTTCACTGGCGATTATCACTTATACCTTTCTGGAATTATTTACTTAATGTACCAGTATTTTCAACGGAATACCCATTCATATCGGCGAATTTTCAGAATATGAATGTCGGAGGATTTTTCTACAATGACTATTCTTCAACACATAATGTATGCGGATTATTTTTCCTTGCACCGCCTATGTTTGCATATGCCTTATCCGGAAAAGCATTTAAAACAATTCCCGACAGAAAAGACAAGCTGAAAAAATCATTGTATGTTTTGTTTCCATGCGTGATTATTCCGGTAATAATAATCTGTTCCGTATGGGAAAGCGGTTATTCAATACGCTACATGACGGACTTTGCATGGCAGATGCTCATCGGAGCATATATAATTCTTTTTTGGTTATATCTGAAATCACAAACCCCGACAATAAAAAATAGGATAAATACATTTTGTTGTGTATCGCTTGTATGGACTATCGTTGTAAGCGGCGTACAGTCATTCAATCAGGCATTCCGCTATTGTGAAATGCACCTTGATTATCCGGAAATGGCTTATGAACTGGAAAAAATATTTATGTTCTGGGAATAATCAAAAAAACCGGACACCATAGTGTCCGGTTCTTATTATATGCACTGGCTGGAAATCTTAAATATTCTCCGCGAACTTATCTGTGGCGGAAGACTGTTTGTCATGGCACCGCTGTAGACAATACGTATGCGGTCACCGGCATCAAGTCGGCAAGTACACGGTGTATTTACAACGACTTCCTGTTCAGTTCTGATATCACGGACAAGCAGACTATCATTATTTACTTCAATCACATCTGCACACATAATCATAAAATTATCACCTCATAATTATATTATGCGGTTATAAATTCTTTGTGCATAAACATTTGACAAAATTTCCTGTGTATGTTATAATAACGCCTGAAAGGAGCTTGAAACATGAATAAAATATATATCGTTGAAGACGACAGGTCAATTCGCACTGAACTTGCGGAACTACTCAATAATGCCGGTTATGAAACGGAATGTCTGACGGATTTTTCAAATTCATTGAAAAATATTCTTGAATCTGAATCAGATTTGATTTTACTTGATATTAATATACCGTTCATAAATGGCGAGATGCTTTTAAGAAATATACGTAAAAAAACTGATATACCAGTTATTATGGTAACAAGCCGGACTTCTGAAACTGATGAAGTACTTTCCATGAGTTACGGAGCAGACGACTATATAACAAAACCATACAATCCGACTATACTTTTATTGAGAATTTCCGCTGTCCTGAAACGTGCCTGCAAAGACAACATAAAAACATCTTACAGGAATTTACAGGTAAATTCCGCTAAAGGAAGTCTTTCCGACGGCAACACGGAAATTATTCTGACTAAAAATGAAATGATTATATTTCAGTTGCTTCTTGACCGTCAAGGTCAAATAGTCTCACGTAATGACCTTATGACTACCCTATGGGATAATGAAGAATACATCAATGACAACGCACTTACCGTAAATATAAGTCGTCTCCGGACAAAACTTTCTGATTTTGGCTATGAAAACGCTATAGAAACTCGCAAGAAACAGGGGTATATTTTAATATGAAGTTCAGTAAATTTCTTGCCGATAAAGCGGTTACAATAATAATAAGTATGGTTACATGGTTAATAATATGGGATTTTCTTTCAGCATTCCACATAAAATCCGGACAGATTTTTATTATAGGATTTGTATATTTTCTTTCTGGACTGATAAATATGTTATGGGAATATTTCCGGCGGTACAGATTTTACAATGATATGATTTTTGACTGTGATAATCTTGAAAAAAAATATTTATTATCATCAATGACTGAAAATCCTGATTTCTATGAAGGACAGCTTTTCTATGAAATTCTTTGTGAAACTAATAAATCCATGTGTGATAGCGTCGCTGAATACCGGAAAAGCTCTGAAGAATTTCAGGAATATATCGAATTATGGGTGCATGAGATAAAACTTCCGGTGGCAAGCCTGCTCCTTATGTGCCACAACAACCCCGATATTGACGGCAAATACAATGAACAGCTCCGGCGTATCGACGACTGCATAGAAAATGTAATGTACTATGCACGAAGCGAAAATGTTAAAAAAGATTATCTGATAAAAGAAGTATCGCTTAAGAGAACTTTTTCAAAAATAGCCCTTAAAAACCGTGAGGAACTACAGCAACGAAACGTTACAATAAAAACTAAAAATCTTGATGTTTCAGTTATGACCGACAGCAAATGGCTTGAATACATCATGGGACAGATTATCGCCAACAGCATGAAATATTTTTCTGCCAATCGCGAACCCGAAATATCCATATATACAACGGATTTCACTGAAAAAACAACCCTGCACATACGTGATAATGGTATAGGAATATCTGCATCAGATTTGCCATATATCTTTGAAAAGTCCTACACCGGAAATAACGGACGTACACACGCCAAATCCACGGGCATGGGTCTTTATATAATAAAGAATTTATGTGATAGTCTTGGACATGATGTAAAAGCAGATTCAGTACAGGGTGAATTTACTGATATATCAATTTCTTTCGGCAAAAATAATTTTATCAAAATGTAACATTACAAAATTGTAACATTCCGTAACATTGAACGCACGACAAATTTAAAAATCTGCTGTATAATTAAATCATCAAAAACAAGGAGGCAACACAATGGAAATATTAAAAATACAGCAGATTGAAAAGTATTACGGCAGTAAGTCAAGCCTTACCAAAGCTATCGACGACATTTCTTTCACGGTGAATAAAGGTGAGTTTGTCGCAATAATGGGAGCTTCCGGAAGTGGCAAGACTACTCTGCTGAACTGCATTTCCACTATCGACCGTGTAACATCAGGTCACATCTATCTCGAAAATACCGATATAACCACACTCAAAGGCAAGCAGTTGAATAAATTCAGGCGTGAAAAACTCGGTTTTATCTTTCAGGATTTCAACTTGCTTGATACCCTCACGGCTTACGAAAATATCGCCCTTTCGCTGTCGATACAGAAAGTAAGTCCGGCTGAAATCGACAAATCTGTAAAAAACGTTGCAAAACAGCTCGACATTATAGGAGTTTTACAGAAATATCCATATCAGATGTCAGGCGGACAAAAACAGCGTGTAGCGTCTGCCCGTGCTATCGTCACAAATCCGAAACTTATTCTCGCCGATGAACCAACCGGTGCACTCGATTCAAAAGCTGCTAAAATGTTACTGGAACGCTTCAACTATCTCAACCACCAACACGAAGCCACTATTATGATGGTCACACACGACAGTTTCACGGCAAGTTATTCATCACGTGTACTGTTTATTAAGGACGGAAAAGTTTTCCATGAAATAAGTCGTGGCGACGACAACCGCAAGCAGTTCTTTGACAAGATAATAGATGTTGTCACACTTCTGGGAGGTGACGTTAACGATGCTCTTTAAACTCTCTCTCAGCAATATCAGGAAAAGTTTTCGTGACTATGCAATATACTTTTTTACGCTGATAATAGGTGTCTCGGTTTTCTACGTATTCAATGCCATAGGTGAACAGACAGCTTTTTTACAGGTCTCACAGAACACCAGTGACATTATAGACCTTCTTAAAAATATGCTCAATGGTATAAGTGCATTTGTTTCGGTAGTACTCGGATTACTTATCGTATATGCAAGCCGTTTCCTAATGAAACGTCGTAACAAAGAGTTTGCACTATATCTTATTCTCGGAATGGGCAAGGGTAAAATTTCTGCAATACTTCTTATAGAGACTATCATTATCGGACTTGGTTCATTGGGTGTAGGTCTGCTTATCGGAATAGGACTGTCACAACTTATGAGTACACTTGTTGCAAATCTATTTGAAGCGGATATGACTGAATATACATTCATGGTATCAAGTGATGCAATTATAAAGACTGCTATATATTTCGGCATTATGTACCTTGTTGTGATGTTTTTCAATAGTTTTATGATAAGCAAGTGCAAGCTTATAAATCTGTTGCAGTCGGGCAAGAAATCCGAAAAACTCAAACTTAAAAATCCCGTACTTTGTGTAATTATATTTATAATTTCCGCCTGTGCGTTGGGATATGCTTACTATATAGCTGGTTGGAAAACAGGTAATATGAGTACAGAAAAACTCGTTAAACTGATAGCTACAGGTGCAGTATCAACATTCCTTATATTCTGGTCTGTATCGGGTATGATGTTAAGGGTTATAATGTCCATGAAGAAAACATATTACAAAGGTCTTAACAGTTTCACATTCCGACAGATAAGCAGTAAGGTCAATACAACAGTAGCATCAATGACCGTTATATGTCTTATGCTTTTCGTGACTATATGTACATTGTCATCTGCATTTTCAATAAGAAACTCAATGAATGCCAACCTAAAAGAAATGTGTCCGGCTGATTTTGAACTTGAATATGCAGAATCCCATGACGACGAATTACAGTATGTCGATTTTATAGAAAAAGCCCATGAATATAACTACAACTTTGAAGAAGACTTCAGCGAATATGTTCATTTCCGTGAATACAAAGATGATAATTTTACATTTGCCGACGCTCTTGGCAGTCACCTTGAAGAAATGCAACAGAAATATATGTACATGGACTATGAATCCCGTGAAGATATCGTTAAATTAAGCGACTACAACGCAATCAGTCGACTTTATGGCAGAAAAGAAATCACACTCAATGAAAATGAATTTGCTTTAATGTGCAATTTCAAGAGCATTAAGGCAATAAGAGACGAAACTCTCAAAACAGACAAGGAAATAACAATTTTTGGACATACTCTCACAACAAAGTATGATGAATGTCAGGACGGATTTATAGATATATCGTCACAACATATAAATTCAGGGTTTTATGTTGTACCCGACAGCGTTGTTGACGAAAACTATGCAAAGAAAGATTATCTTATAGGCAATTACAATGCTGGAACAAAAGAAGAAAAACAAGTCATTGAAGATAAAATCAACAATAAATACAGAGATTTCATCAAGGACTATACATCAAGCCAAAATGACCATAATACCCATTATATGTATGTCATAAATACAAAAATTGACATTGCTGAGGCTACTATCGGTCTTGGGGCAATGGTTACATTCATAGGTCTGTATATCGGACTTATCTTCCTTATTTCATGTGCTGCAATACTTGCTCTTAAACAACTCTCCGAAAGTGTTGACAGCATTTCAAGATATGAAATGTTACGCAAAATAGGTGCAGAAGAAAGCGATATATCTAAATCACTTTTCAGACAGACAGGTATATTTTTCCTCCTTCCGCTACTTCTCGCCTGCGTACATTCCGTTTTCGGTATGAAGTTTGCAACGTTTATACTTGAAGCTTTCGGTACTGAAAAACTCGCTGAGTCTATCGGATTTACTTCAATTATGATACTGCTGATTTACGGAGGTTACTTCCTGATAACGTACCTTAGCAGTAAGTCAATTATAAAAAGTCATAAACAATAAAAAAACATAGTACCTGAAATTTTTCAGGTACTATATTTTTATAATATACAGGTCTGAAATACTAAATACCAGCCGTTACCTAATTTGTCTATACTATATTTGCTACCATATAAATCAAGTTTTTTATAGTATTTAAGAGTTTCTTTTTCATTGGAGTTTATATGTACTAAAATATATTTGTGACGTTCCATATGAGAATATTCAAGAGCATCATCATTATCTGCAACCTGAATATCATGTCCAAAATCAAAGTGCTGTGTCTTGAAATACTCCTGTACTGCCGACAGAGCATTATTTATATTTTCGTCGTCACTGTCGTTAAGGTCTGAAAGCTGAATATAATTTCTTTCATTTGAGAATTTTGTCATTGCGTAATCGTTTACAATTTCAAATTGTTCTGCTATAATGTCCCAGTTTTCCGAAAAATCCGTATGCGGACGGTTTGAATCAAATATCAGAAATCCTACCACAAAGGCGACAAAAATCAAGGTAATAATTATATATTTTTTCTTTTTCATGATTTCCTCCAGTTTTGTTTTTTTATTATAATAGTGTGATTTTTTGTATTTTGCGTGTTAATTATATGAATTTTTTAGAAAATTTAATATTGATAAAATCCGGCGAATATGATATAATTATTCACAGGAGTGATTTTATGGATATTTACGAAAACTGTAATTTATGCCCCCGACGCTGTGGTATTAACCGTTACGAAAAAAACGGTTTCTGCGGAGCAGGTGCAAAAATACTCACTGCAAAAGCAACGCTTCACCAATGGGAAGAACCTTGTATATCCTACAAAAACGGTGCGGGAACAGTATTTTTTTCAGGCTGTAACCTGCACTGCTGTTACTGTCAGAATAACAAAATAAGCAATGAACTTTTCGGCAAGCCATTAACTACCAAACAGCTTGCGGACGTTTTTTTAAGACTACAGGACATGGGTGCAGATAATATAGAATTAGTTACACCTACACATTTTGTACCGGATATAATAAAATCTCTTGATATTGTCAAACATAAGATAAATATTCCTGTAATATATAATTCAAGCGGATATGAATTATCCGAAACTATAAAAATACTTAATAGTTATATAGATGTTTATATGCCAGATATAAAGTATTTTTCACCTGAAGTTTCCGCACGATATTCAAACGCACCGGATTATTTCAAATATGCCTCATCTGCCGTTCTTGCCATGAAAGAACAAACCGGAAAAAATATCTTAAATGAACACGGCGGACTTATTAAAGGCGTTCTAATACGTCATCTTGTACTCCCTAATCAACGGCACGACTCAATGAAAATCCTTGACTGGATTTCAGAAAACGTCCCCGATGCACTTGTAAGCATAATGAACCAGTATACACCGTTTGACTTCATAGACGAAAAATTCAGCGAAATAAAACGTAATATCACTAAAATGGAATACAACAGCGTTGTCCGATACGCCGACAGCCTCGGCATAAACGGCTATACACAGCAGAAATCAACAGTGGGTGAAAAGTATGTACCGGATTTTAATTTGTCCGGACTGTAATTTAAAATGTTCCACGTGGAACAATTTTCAATTAAAAAGGGGGAATTTTTTTGAAGATTATAAATTTTATGGTAAGTGCATTAATGGCTTTTTCGAGTGCTGGTGACAAAGTTTCGCCTGAAACTATTGAATTTAAAGAGGGAAAGGCGGATGTTATAATAAGTGAAGATATGTTCACACAGAACTCCAACGGCTACCATAGTGATATAGCATTATTGGCATCTGTACTCAGCCAGTGTGCCTATGATGGTAAACTTCTTAATAATGCCTATGAAAAACTCGGATTTGACCTTGAAAATGATGTCACACTTTTCGGATATGCCGACGAAATAAACAATGCTGATTATATAACACCCCTGATAAACACAACTGATGATTCTTTGGCATTTTCACTTGCCAGCCGTGAACTTGATGATACCAATTTGCTTGTTATAACCCTTCGCGGTACGAACCTAAACAGCACAAGCGACATTCTGCATGATATTTCAATATTCGGTACGGACTTCTATAATTACAGTTCCCCGACTGGTTTTATTAATTTTTTCCGTAAAGTCTCAATCGGAATGAGCCTCTACATAGATGAACACCCTGAAATTGCCGAATCTGCCGACAATGGAAGTCTGAAAATTCTTATCACCGGACACAGTCTTGGAGGTGCTGGAACTAATCTTTTAGGAGCGTATTTCAATACACATGAAGACAACAATTACAGTGGTTTTGCCGACATTGACTCTGTAAATACAATGTATAGTGAAATTCTTGATATTCCGCAGGACGATATTTTTATTTATACTTTCGCTTGTCCTAACGTCTACTATGGCGACCCGACTACAGCCGACTGCGACAATATAATTAACATAATAAATGAAAGCGACTTGATACCTGAACTCCCTGACGGCGAAAAATTCGGACAGTATGTATACTTTGATACCAATGAAAAAAATGGACTTTCGGCACACTATGGTTACAAGTACATAAACGCCACAGAGAATGAAATTCCCGACGGTGTAAGATATTATGGTGGTGCTGTAGATACCGAAATAACAGAAAATATGTTTAATCAAGCTTCCGATGAATACCACAAAGATATTGCAGAAGTTGCTGTGGCATTGAGTTCTTCGGCATATAACGGCACTCGTGATGCCGGCTATTATATAAATTCTGCATACCGACAGCTTGGCTTTAAATCCGAAAATATTGAAATATACGGCTATCCGTCGGAAGATTATTCATTTTCAATTGCATCACGGGAAATAGGTCAGAATACTTTGCTTGCCGTTACGCTCAAAGGAAACAGCGGACAAAGTGATTTCTACAGTCATATTAAGAAAGATTTCAGTCAGCCTTTTATGAACAGTATGACCAACCCTGATTATTATGATTTCTACATAAGGGTCAAAAATGCACTTGATGAATATATTTCAAATCATAGTGAAATACTCAATTCAGCACAGAACAGAAAATTAAAAGTTTTAATAAGTGGCCACAGTATAGGCGGTGCGACGGCAAGTCTTTTAGATGCTGGAATTAATAGTCACGATTCTATACTGAAAATTTCTGATGATGATGTATTTGTGTACACTTTCGGCAGTCCGTGTGTATATAATTCGGAAATTGTGTGTAATAATATCATTAATGTAATGAATGAAAGTGATATTGTAACATTAGTTCCTTTTGGCACAAAATCCGGAAAAACTGTCACTTTTGACAACGGATTTTTCGGCATGGACTGTTATGAGCCGACAATATATGCTGAAAACCTCCCCGACGCTCCAAATTATACCACATATACGCAAATAATATTAAACAATCCATATGCAGAATACAATATATTTGAAAATGACAGTATTTTAAATAAAGATAAACTGAAAACTTTTTCCGACGACCTAAACACTTATATATATCTTCCTAAAGAAGATTATAAAATAGTTTTTTCCGGAAAAAACAATGAAATTCTCGAACTATCTGTAAAAGACCAGTCCGGTGGTGAAAAATACTATAAAAATATAGCCCTTATAAGCGGAAAAATTATTGAATATGACACAGAAAACGCTGAAATGTATGTAAACGACCAAAACGGCGAACATATAATGAAAATTTCAACTGAGGGTACAGAATATGAAATAAAAAAGACTGTTGATTCTGAACCGGAAGTAAGCACTTTACTTATCGGAGCAGGTGCGGTATGTGCTGTTATTGCATTGACCATGACAATTAAAAACAGGAAAAAAGGAGACTGATGTCTCCTTTTTTTATACGTTTGCGGTTTTCAGAAACAGAATTTTTTCATTTTTCAGCTCCACCCTCACCGATTCTCCGCTGTGTATTTCTGAACGCACTATCATTCCGGCGAGTTCATTTTCCACAAGTTCCGTTACACGTCTTTTTATCGGGCGTGCGCCGTATTTTTCAGTTTCTTTTGCATCTGCAACAGCTTCAACTACTTTAGGTGAATAAATCAAATCAATACCTATACTTTTTGCACGTATACGGAGATTTTCAAGGCATATCCGGCTTATTTGCATAAGGTCTGCACGTTCAAGAGTGCGGAATACAATTAATTCGTCAATTCTGTTAATAAATTCCGGTGTGAAGTGTTCCCTTAACCTTGCAAGAACATAGTCCTCATTTGCCGAATCTGATTTTTCTGAAAAGCCCACAAGGGACTTCCGACTTAACTGGTCAGCACCTACATTTGAAGTCATAATTATAATGCAGTTCCGGAAACTGACACGTCTCATAGTAGAATCTGTTAAAATTCCGTCGTCAAGTATCTGCAAAAGAACATTCAGCACCTCAATATCAGCTTTTTCGATTTCGTCAAAAAGTAATAATGAATAAGGATTACGGCGAACTCTCTCACATAAATTGCTAGGCTGTTCATCATATCCGGCATATCCTGGAGGTGCGCCGATAAGCTTTGAAACAGAATGTTTTTCCATATATTCGGACATATCTATTCTTATAAGATTATTGCCTGAACTATACATACAGTCCGCAAGAGCCTTAGCAAGTTCCGTTTTTCCCACACCTGTAGAACCGGCAAACAAAAATGATGCAGTAGGGCGACTGCTGTCACGCAAACCCGATTTTGCACGACATATCGCATTTGTTATTTTATTTATGGCATTTTCATGCCCTATGACCCTTTCAGAAAGTTTCATCTTCAGATAATTGATTTCATGTATATCACGGACGCTTATTTTGTCAAGCGGAATGCCAGTTTTCATTGAAATAACTGAAATAATATCCTCTTTAAGCACTTGTGGACGGGCGTTGCCATTAATAATTTTTCTTATTCCGCTGAGACGGCATTTTGCGGTATTCATGTTTATATATTCCGTATCTTTTGTAAGAACACCCGTACTGCAACGTATTTTTGCACAGGCACAAGCTTCATCAAGTACATCAATTGCCTTGTCGGGTAAAAATCTCTCTGATATATAGCGTACCGACATATTAACAGACAAAGATATTATTTCATCACTTATTTCCACACCGTGAAAAGTTTCATAGTTGTTTTTAAGACCATTTATAATTTCAATGCAGTTTTCAATTGCCGGTTCACTGACATTCACGGGCTGGAAACGCCTTTCAAGTGCAGAGTCTTTTTCAATAGTCTTGCGGTATTCCTCAAAAGTCGTTGCTCCTATTATCTGCAATTCACCCCGTGCAAGCTGTGGTTTCATTATGTTAGCGGCATCAATAGCTCCCTCCGCTGCGCCTGCTCCGACTATTGTATGAATTTCGTCGATAAAAAGTATTATGTTTCCGGCATTTGCCGCCTCATCAAGACAGGCTTTTACACGTTCCTCAAAGTCGCCTCTGTACTTTGCACCTGATAGCAATGATGTAAAGTCAAGTGAAAAAATAAATTTATTTTTCAACGACTCCGGAACTAAATTTCTTACAAATAATTCAGCCACGCCCTCAACAATAGCAGTTTTTCCGACACCGGCTTCGCCTATCAGACATGGATTATTCTTGTTACGTCTTGAAAGCACCTGTAATACTCTTTCAATTTCATTATGTCTGCCAATAAGTGGGTCATTTTTTCGCACAACAGCTATATCTGTAAGATTTTTGCCATATCTGAACAAATTAGGAAGCTGTGAAATTTTCGGCTTGACAGCTTCAAGAAGTTCTGCCTGAACCTCCGATGAATGAATTAAATTAAGTCCGCCACATATTCCGGTAAGATTTCCGCCGATTTTTTTAATTATTGTGCAGGCACTGCATGAAGACTCCCTGATAATTGCCGCCAGGATATGCTCCGGAGTAGCCTGACGCTTTTTGTCCGTGACAGCAATTTCATACGATGATTCAAGAATTCTTTTTGTTGCAGTTGTAAAATACCTCTGATTGAGAATTGACGGAGTACCCTGCCCCACAAGATGTATGACTTCACGCCTTAAATCATCATAGGAAACACCATTTTCTATGAGAATTTCAGCGGCGGTTGTTGTACCGTCTGCCGCCATGGAAAGCAGAATATGCTCACTGCCGATATAGGTATGCCCCAGTTCAGATGCTATGTTTACAGCATTTTCGATAATCCGGACTGCTTTTTTTGTGAACTTATCAGTATTTATCATTGTTACACCCTCCTGAAAAAACGCCTGATTATATTATGCCACTATTTTCATGCGATAACAGTCGAAAACTGCGGTTGAAAAATTTTTTTGTAACACTTTTTTCCGAATGGCATATTATGTACTATGAAGCGAAACAAAACGCTTTAAATAAACTCAATAAGGAGTTGTTCTTATGTGTAATTCATGTTTTGAAGGTAATAACTGCTGGTGCATCATTCTTCTCATTATCCTCTTCCTCATTTTCTGTGGCGGATGCGGTAACAACAACAACAACGACTGTGGCTGCAACAACAACGGCTGTGGCTGTGGCTGTTAATCAGCTCTGAAAAGAACAGGGACACTTTTTCAAGTGTCCCTGTTTTTTTATGCTATATCCGCAAATTCAACGGTTTTGTTGCGTCTGTTTGTTAGTATCGGCTGTGCTTCACCTTTAACACTTTCAGCGGTCACAGTTACCCTTGCAATACTGCCATCTGACGGCACTGCATACATAGATTTCATGAGAACATTTTCAAGAATTGAACGTAGACCTCTTGCACCTGTCTTCTGTAAAATTGCCTTTTTAGCAATTTCAATCAGTGCAGACTCCTCAATTTCAAGTTCAACATCATCATATTCAAAAAGCTTTTTGTACTGTTTCACAAGTGCATTTTTTGGTTCTGTTAGTATTCTTACAAGTGAATTTTCGTCCAGTTCCTCAAGAACTGATATAACCGGAAGTCTTCCGATAAATTCAGGTACCATACCGAATTTTACTAAATCTTTCGGCACAACTTTTTTGAAAATATTATCTTTCTGTTCGATATTGGTTTTGATTTCACCGCCAAAACCGATAGGAGCTTTTCCGATACGTGTCTGTATCTGTTTTTCAAGACCATCAAAAGCACCACCACATATAAAGAGAATATTCTTTGTATTAATCTGAAGCACTTCTTGATTAGGGTGTTTTCTGCCACCCTGTGGCGGAACATTTGAGACAGTACCTTCAATAATTTTAAGGAGTGCCTGCTGTACGCCCTCACCGCTTACGTCACGGGTAAGGGACGTATTTTCAGATTTACGTGCAATTTTATCTATTTCATCAATATAGACAATGCCTCTTTCAGCGGCTTTTATGTCATAATCGGCTGCCTGAATAAGTCTCACAAGAACATTTTCCACATCGTCGCCGACATATCCGGCTTCCGTTATGGTTGTAGCGTCTGCAATGGCAAATGGAACATTAAGCATTCTGGCGAGAGTCTGTGCAAGAAAAGTCTTTCCTACACCGGTAGGACCTAACAAAAGAACATTACTTTTCTGTAATTCTATATCATCATCGGACTTGTCCTGCTCCGACTGGCTGAGGATACGCTTATAGTGATTGTATACCGCCACAGCAAGTGAAATTTTAGCGTCTTCCTGACCTATTACATATTCATCAAGGAACATTTTTATTTCTATAGGTCTGAGTAGCTTTATTTCTGATGTATCATCAGGTTTTGTAGCTTTTTTGTTAGCCTTTGCCATTCCTGAACCATAAATCATTTCATAGCAGTAAGTGACGCATTCGTTGCAGATATTTGAAAAACCTGCCGAAAACATACTTTGCACTCTATTTTCGCCTTTGCCACAAAAACTGCATGTCTTAAAAGAATCTGCCATCTATTCAACCTACCTTTTTTCGATAACCTTATCAATAAGACCGTATTCCATAGCCTCCTGAGCGTACATATAATTATCACGTTCAGTATCAATCTGAATCTGTTCGATAGGCTTTCCGGTATTCATGGCAAGAATTTCATTCATTTTCTGACGTGTTCTTATAAGGTGGTCGGAATGAATTTTTATATCGGTACACTGTCCGGATAAACCGCCGGAGATAAGTGGCTGATGAATCATAATCTCACTGTTAGGAAGTGCAAACCTCTTTCCCTTTGCACCGGAGGAAAGCAGAAATGCTCCCATTGAAGCCGCCATACCGATACAGATGGTTGAAACATCACACTTGATATAATTCATTGTATCATATATAGCCATTCCCGAAGTAATCGAACCGCCTGGACTGTTGATATAAAGTGAAATATCCTTTTCAGTGTCCTGACTTTCGAGATAAAGAAGCTGTGCCACAACAAGACTTGCGGTAGCATCATTAACCTGGTCTGAAAGCATGATAATTCTGTCATTGAGGAGGCGTGAGAAGATGTCATAAGACCTTTCTCCACGGCTTGTCTGTTCAACGACATAAGGTACTAAACTGCTCATTATTCATCGCCCTTTCTACAAAACGGTGCTGTCCGCTTTTCAGCGGAACAGCATATCTTTATATTTTTTAATCAGTCATAAAACCTGATTATTCAGCATTTTCCTCAGCAGTATTTTCTGTAACTGCTGTTTCTTTCATAAGGTCAATAGCCTTCTGAACCTTCAAATCCATTATATAGTCATTGTAAGGAATAAATCTCTTTATTGTTTCAACGTCAACCTTATTTGCAGCGGCAACGTCTGCAAGACCAGCATTTATTTCTTCTTCTGTAACTTCAAAGTTTTCAATTTCTGCAATTTTTTCAAGAGCAAGACGGAGCTTTACTTCATTTACAGCTCTCTCTCTGTAAGACTCTCTGAAACTTTCCATATTCATGCCGGTATACTGGAAATAAAGCTTTATATCCATACCCTGCTGTGAAAGCTGTTGCTCAAATGTACGTACAATAAGGTCTATTCTCTGTTCATACATACAGTTCGGAATAGGTGAATCAACCTTTTCAATAAGTGCATTCATAAGTTCTGTTTCAAAATCAGCATCAGCCTGATTTTTAGCAGCTTCTTCCAGCTTTGTTCTTATATCGTTTCTGTATTCTTCAACTGTATCAAATTCAGTAGCATCTTTAATAAGGTCGTCATTTATTTCAGGGAGTTCCTCATAGCTGATAGCCTTTAACTTTGTCTTGAATACAGCTTCTTTTCCGGCATATTCTTCCATCTGATAATCTGTCGGGAAAGTAACAACTACATCGAAATCGTCGCCAATGCTGTGACCAACAATCTGGTCTTCAAATCCAGGGATAAACTGTCCACTGCCAAGTACAAGTGGGTGGTCTTCACCTTTACCGCCCTCAAAAGCCTCTTCACCAAAGAAGCCCTCAAAGTCAATAGTAACTTCATCACCGAGCTGTGCCGGTCTGTCGTCAACAGAAACGATACGGGCATTCTTTTTTCTAATCATTTCAATCTGCTTGTCAATATCAGCATCAGTGATTTCCTTTACAGCCTTTGAGGCTTTCATGCCCTTATATCCTGAAATTTCAATTTCCGGCTTAGTTATGCATACTGCCTTGAGTTCAACGCCTGTTTCCTTGTTGATTTCAGTAACTTCTACAGACGGTCTGTCAACGAGTGAGAGTTCAAGACCTGATACAGCAGAATCAATTTCAGGACCGATAAGAGAATTTATAGCACCCTCATAGAATACGCCCTCACCGAACTGCTTTTCAGCAAGTTTACGTGAAACATGACCCTTTCTGAAACCTTTTATCTGGATATTCTTTTTCTGACGCTGATATTCTCTTTCAACAGCGTTTTCAAATTTTTCAGCGTCAATGCTGATAACCAGTTCAGTAGTGTTTACATCTGTTTTTGTTGATGATTTTAAACTCATGATTTTTATATCCTCCATTATTTTATAGAATATACTTGGTATATTATACCACAATACAAAAAATTTTTCTATAGATTTCGGACAGTTCTGTGAAATGCACAAATTATGCAATTTTTTCAGGAATAAACTGTAAATAATCACCTGATATAAGATGAAAATTTATTCCATCATAGGTATTTTTTATGCATAATTCATGTGCTGTTTTTCCGTGAATATGTCCATAATAACATTCCTTTATATTGTAGCGGTAAAGAATATCAAGTATATCATAATTGAAATTTGTAGCGAAAACGGGCGGATAATGCATGAACACAATAGGTTCAAGGTTTTCAGCAAGGGCAGATTTTATGGACGTTTCAAGTCTTTGTACTTCACGTTTAAGCACTTTTTCGTCCTGTGTCTCACCGTGCATACTCACCCAGCCACGCGTTCCGCATATCCCGTAACTTTCATAGCAGTAATGGTTATTATGCAGAATTTTAATACTTCCGCACCCCTCCGCATTAAGAAAATCTTCCATTTTCTTTTTAGTAGACCACCAGTAATCGTGATTACCTTTTATAATAATCTTCTGACCCGTGAGATTTTCAATGAAATGAAAATCCTTTGCCGACTCCTGAAGTGACATTCCCCATGAAATATCACCGGCAATCACAACAGTATCGTCGGGTTTTACACGGTCAAGCCAGTTTTTTTTAATAAGTTCCTGATAATTTTTCCAGCCATTGAAAATAGTCATGGTTTTTTCGGGATTTCCCTGACATAAATGCAAATCAGCTATTACCCATAAACTCATCAGATACCTAACTTTTCAAGAACGTATTTTTTCTGTTCTTCCTTGCCGATTACATCATTGAATCTTTCCGGCTTGTTTCTAAGGTCGGCAAGTGCAGACGGAACAGGCATATTTGAAAGTTCAGCAAGTTTGTCTATCATGTCGTATTCGTCAAGGTCGGATTTGCCGTTCTGGACAGCCTCCAGTACAGCCTTACTGAATTTATACGGGCTTGCAGTTGATGCAATTATAGTTTTTGTTGTATCGCCTGTTTCTGCCTTGTAATCGTTGTAGACTTTTACAGCAACAGCCGTGTGTGTATCGCACGTATAGGAATACTTTTCATAAATTTCATGGATAGTCTGCTTAGTCTGAACGTCGTCACAGCAACCTGCAACAAATTCTTTCTTGATTTTAGCCTTTATTTCATCGGTAACTTCATATCTGCCTTCTGTTGCAAGTTTTCCGAACCATTCTTTAATAAGTTCATCATTTCTGTCCGTGAGGAGATACAAAAGCCTTTCAAGGTTGCTGGAAATGAGAATATCCATTGACGGTGAAACAGTAGCATAAAACTGTCTGTTTCTGTCGTAAACGCCCGTATTTATGAAGTCCGTGAGGACGTTATTTATATTTGAGGCACATATAAGCTTATTTACCGGTATTCCCATATGTTTAGCATAGTATCCGGCAAGGATATTACCGAAATTTCCGGTAGGAACTACAATATTTATCTTTTCGCCGGATTTAATTTCACCGTCCCTGACAAGTTCAGCATATGCAGAAATATAATAAACTATCTGCGGAACAAGTCTGCCCCAGTTGATAGAATTGGCACTTGAGAACATCATGCCTTTTTCGTCAAGTAAATTCTTCACGTCATTGTCTGTAAAAATAGCCTTTACACCATTCTGACAGTCATCAAAGTTACCCTTTAAGGCACATACACCGACGTTTTCGCCCTCCTGTGTCTTCATCTGACGTTTCTGCATAGGACTAACTCCGTCTTCCGGATAGAATACCATAATAGAAGTTCCCTCAACGTCCTTAAAGCCCTCTAATGCAGCTTTTCCGGTATCACCGGAAGTAGCAACAAGAATAACTATTTTCTTGTCAAGATTTATTTTATTTGCAGAAGTTGTAAGAAAATACGGCAAAATCTGTAAAGCCATATCCTTAAAAGCACACGTCGGACCATGCCATAATTCAAGCATATATGTACCGTCAAAAAGATGGGCTATTTCGGCAATGCTTTCAGTTTCAAAGTTCTTTGTGTTGTATGCGTTGTCTGTGCAGTAATGGATTTCAGCATCTGTGAAATCCGTGAGATACTTTGAAAAGACAAAAGCCGCTCTGTCAGCATAACTCATATCGCCGATTGCTTTAATTTCGTCCGGTGTGAGCGTAGGAATGCTCTCCGGCACGAACAGTCCGCCGTCCGCAGAAATTCCCTGAGTAATAGCCTCAGCACTGTTGACTTTTACGGCACTGTTTCTTGTGCTGTTGTAAAACATATTATCACCTTTCAGAAAATGAAATTGTAGCCTGTTGTATCATAGGCATTAAAAATATAATCAATGCTGTGAACCCGTCCTCTGTCAATAATGACTTCCGCCACATCAAAGCGTGGCTGTAGGACATCGGGATTTTTACAGCAATAATCAAAAGCAGTTTTAATTATAAGACCCTGTTTTCGTTTATTTACAGCCTCAAATCCGGAAACAAGGCTGTCCGGTTTTCTTGACTTCACCTCAACGAATGCCGTGTATTCGTTATTTTCAGCGATTATGTCAATTTCACCGCCTTTTATCCTGTAGTTACGGGCAATTATCCTGTAACCCTCCCCGACAAGATATTCACATACAGCGTCTTTACCGGTTTCATGATTTGTCATTTTTCCAGTTTAAAGCTTTTCCGGTGAACGTCCGAAACGCCGAATTTTCTAATCATTTCATAGTGAAGTTTTGTCGGATAGCCGTTATGCTGTTCAAAATGATATTCCGGATATTTAATGGCTAATTCTTTCATATAGCGGTCACGGGAGACTTTTGCAAGTATTGAGGCGGCAGATATTGATGCGGACTTTGCATCACCCTTGACAACTGTCAAACATTCACAATCAATATCGGGGGTTCTGTTGCCATCAACAAGTGCAAGGTCGGGCTTTATTCCGAGACCCTCAACAGCCCTTTTCATGGCAAGCATAGTAGCCTGTAGAATATTCAGCCTGTCTATTTCCTCAACAGTTGCAGTTGCTATGCAGTAGGCATCAGCCTTCTGAATGATTTCATCAAACAGCTTTTCACGGCGTGTTTCAGAAACTTTCTTGCTGTCATTGAGATATTCAATCAAAATACTGTCATTGAGTATGACGGCAGATGCATATACATCACCGGCGAGTGGACCTCTTCCGGCTTCGTCAACACCGCATATTACTGGAAAATCTTTTCTTAAATTTGTATCGTATTCAAAAAGTTCCTTGTGCAGAATTATTCTTGACATAATAAAAACCTCATTTATCGAATAATCCAGGAATTGGACTTGAAACCTCAACAATAGAACCGTTATTCATAAGTTCTTCCTTGTTTTCTTCGATATGCTGATTGACTTTTTCAACACTTTCACCCGTAACAACTGCAACGTCTTCACTTGTAAAATAATCGTGTTCGCCGAATTGTTCCGCCATTGCAAGACGTAACTGCAAAACAGTGACTTCTTCATCATTTTTATACAGCGGAAGACTCATATTATACAAATTTATGCAGTCTGTGATATTAACGCCATGTTTAGCGTATTTTTCAGCCATATTTTCAAGTTTTTTTCTTGTTTCTTTTTTCATGCTATTCCACCTCCGGCAATTCTAAAGTAATCCGTCCGAGTTTGGCACTCCGGAACTCATCTATAACGGTTATAGATGCTCTTTCGGTGTTTACCTCTCCGCCGGAAATCATCATACCACGTTTTTTTCCGATTTTTTCAAGCAGTTCAAAACCTGTTTCACCGTCGGAGTATTCAATTTTATAGCGTTCTGTAAGTGATTTCGGATAATTTTCTTTCAGGAAAACAAGTAATTTCATAGCAAGAGTTTCAATATCAAGAATATCATCACTTACCGCACCCGTAAATGCAAGCTTTATGGCTACAGACTGGTCTTCAAATTTAGGCCATAAAACTCCCGGCATATCAAGAAGTTCAGTGTTATTGCCGATTTTCACCCATTGTTTCACGCGGGTAACACCTGGTCTGTCCTCAACTTTCGCACGCTTTGAACCGGCAAGCCTGTTTATCAACGACGACTTGCCCACATTCGGAATGCCTACTATCATAAGCCTTATGGGTGCACCGGTCATACCATTTTTTTCACGCTTTTCAATAAGTTCTTTCAGAACTTTATTTTTCACTGCTGGAATGAATGATTTAATACCTTTTCCGGATTTACAGTCAACCGCCAGTGCGGTTATATTATTATTGTTAAAATAATTAATCCACTTGTCTGTTGCTTTTTCGTCTGCAAGGTCGCATTTATTAAGAAGTATGATACGTGGTTTTCCGGCTGTGAGCCTGTCCATTTCAGGATTACGGCTACTCAGCGGTGCGCGGGCATCAACTATCTCAACAACGGCATCTACAAGCTTTAAATTAGCAGTAATGGCACGTCTTGTTTTAGCCATATGTCCCGGAAACCACTGTATCTGTTTCATGTCAATATTATCCATGGGCATACCTCCTTAATTTATTTAACAAAGCCGAAACTCTCTATCGGTGAAAACCTTAAAAGTACTTTTCCGGTTATATTCTCAACGGATACAAAGCCTATTTCACTTGACCGACTGTCCTTAGAAATCTGCCTGTTATCGCCCATGACAAAAACATATCCCTCCGGAACTTTCACAGGATACTGACCAGTAAAAGCCCCCTCGTCCATATGAGTAAGACCGGTGATATAGTTTTCGTCAAGCATAGCACCATCAACAAAGACAGCACCACGCTCAAAGTCTATATCTATAGTCTGACCCTCAACGGCTATTACTCTTTTTACAAGAGTTTTCCGGAGACCTTTTTTTATTTCGGTGTTCCGGTTTTCGTCAAGAGTAACGGCATCTCCAGCATATATAATCACAATATCGCCCTGTTTTACTGAATTGCAGTAAGCAGTAGTTATAAGCCTGTCGCCCGATATGAGAGTATTTTTCATTGAGTCACCGTTAACGGTTGCCACATGAAATATATATGTAAAAGCAAGCGTTATCACAAAAAGCGTTATAATCATCATTTCAATGAATAAAACCGCTTCTCTGCACAGTACAGAAAGAAATTTTTTAAGCCGGTTCTTCATTGCTGTGCTTATAAGAATCGCCCAGATATCTGAAATCACTTAACGGTGCATAACGTAATATAGCCTTTCCGTAAATCTGGTCTTTTTTAATAAGACCAATATCGGGATTACGGCTGTCGGAAGAGCCGTTTCTGTTGTCGCCCATACAGAAATAATATCCCTCTGGCACTGTTATAGGATAATCAAAGACACCGCTGTTTCTTGTAAGTTCTCTTATATAGGGTTCGTCAAGAACTTCACCGTCAACAATAACTTCATTTGTTTCCGGAACGATTTCAAGTGTCTGTCCACCGGTAGCAATAACACGCTTGATTATACATTCTTTCAGACCTGAATTGTCAATATTCTTTTCAATAATCTTGTTGTCACTGTTAAGAAGATAAGCCATATCGTTGTTTATAACGACTATATCGCCGTATGACAGCTCACCATATACAGTGGTCATAAATATTCTGTCGCCGTCCTGAAGAGTATTTGTCATTGAAGTACCCACTACATTTACGGGGTGCAGAATATACGTAAAAAGCATTATAATAACAAAAACCGTTACAAAAGTACTTTCAGCGATTTCAATGACATCAGCGAGAACATTCTTTCCGGACTTTTTTTCTTTTTTGGTATCGGCTTCTGTATTTTCTTCAATATTTTCTTCCATAGTGACACCTCATAACATAATATTAGCAAAAAAGGGACTTGCAGTCCCTTACGGATTCAGACGGGACAGGCAGAATGAACTGCCTGAACCCAGTCATCAGCCTTTTAGCGTATCTGTTCCTTAACCTTAGCAGCCTTGCCGACTCTGTCTCTGAGATAGTAGAGCTTAGCACGGCGAACTTTACCGTATCTTACGACCTCTACCTTATCAACGGCTGGTGAGTGAACAGGGAAAACCCTTTCGATACCGCAACCGTGTGAAACACGTCTTACAGTGAAAGTTTCGCTGATACCGCCATGTTTCTTAGCAATAACAGTACCTTCGAATACCTGAATACGACTTTTTTCGCCTTCCTTAATCTGTACGTGAACTTTTACAGTATCACCTACATTAAATTCAGGAACATTTTCCTTCATGCTTGATTGACTGATTAACTTGAGTGCATCCATTTTATTTTCCTCCTAAAATTTCCGGACATTCTTGTATATAAACAGCGGACTGCCCGATTTAATGTCTTTCGGCATTAACTCTCATCGGTGAAAATCAACTTAAAATCAGTTAAAAAACACAGACGGATTTCAAATGCTTTTATATCATATCATACTTTTCAGAAAAATGCAAGTGTTTTTCAGAAAAAATTTTCATTATTTTTGTAAAAAATCTCCTTTTACCTGATTTCAGCAGTTTTAAGGAACATTTCCGGATATAAATAAAAACTGTTAACTTTTAAATATATAAACTTATTATGAAAACATTTCATTGTTTTCACATAAAATGCCCGTATGCCTTATATCAGAAATTGCAAAGACGTTTTTCACTATACAAAACAGTACTTTTATTTAGTTATGCTTTATTCTTTTACGCTCTGTTTTTTCTCGTTCTTTGATTTCAGTTTGTTTAGTTTCATTATAATTAGGATCTCTCTGTGTTTGTTCATGTTCTCTAACTTTTGTTTCAATAACATGTCCTGTAGTTAATATACCTAAAATGGCAATAGTTCCCTCCATAATAAGTTGAACCTTCTCTCGCTTTTCTTCTTCAATTAAAAGAAACAATTCAACTTTTTCTGAAAGTGGTGCATCTTCATAAGAAATAATAAAATCAATTATCTTATCGTAACGACAACTTCTTAATTGCATTGACATCTGTACAGTTTCATTTAAAATCTTAAAAAATTTCACAGATATATCACCAAACTCTTGACATACTGCTATAGTACTTTGAGTTATCAGTTCCTGCCTTTGATAACCATATTTAATAACATTTTGTGCAATAACCTTAATTAATTTTTTTACAACTTCTTTCGGCATACTTGCAGTAACAAGATGTTTGACGACTTTCGGAACAAGTTTATTAGCCACTTTTTTATCTGTTATTTTCATAAAATAACCTCCTTTACTTGAAAATTTTCCCGTCTGCACATAAAATTTCCGTCCGCTTTATGTCTGCAACTTCAAAAGGTATTTCCGTGAAATTTTTCAGTGCTGTAAAGAATAAAGCTGGATTGTAATTTGTCTGTGTACCTGCCGGAAGTCTCATCATCATATTATATGCACCTGCTCCGGCAACACCAGAAATAACCTCAATGAATGGTCTTATATTAACAGACTGTATGCCTTTTTTTGTTTTCTTTTCAACTAAAATCTCATCATTGTTTAAAAGCCTTTCAATATCAGCGACAAGAGCATTTATATTATCTGATTTCAGCGAAAAACTATATTCAGCCTTTGCAATAGCCGTGATTTTAAGTTTCGGCTCTGCAACGGAAATAATCTTCATACCATAGGGCATAACGGCATTGAGGCGGTCACGGACTTCATCAAATGGAATTTCCTCATTTAGATTGAAATCAAGTATTTCACAACTGCTTTCATAGCCCAGTGACAATGCAAGGGCAAACGAAAAATAAGGGTGTGAATGAAAACCCTCCGTATACCAGATAGGAAGTCCGGAACGCCGAAAAGTACGAAGCATACAGCGGTTCAAATCAAGGTGCGAAATGTATTTTGCACGGTCTTTCTTTTCAAAAACTGCACGTAACTTAATCAAAACACTTACCCCCTATTTCCTTATTCACGCCACAGCCGGAACATTTCAGACGGCAGTGCGGTGTAGTTGTAAATTCGTGTGCTTTTCTGTTTTCACGGACAAAAAATTCCTTTGATATGTAATAATCAAGATGTTCCCATGCTAAAATCTCATCATATGGGATTTTTCTGTTTGCATAGAATGACATATCAACATTGCATTCATTGAAAGCTTCAACCCATTTTTCAAACTGGAAATATTCACCCCAGCTGTCGAATTTACAACCTTTTTTCCACGCGGTATATATGACATTGCATAAACGGCGGTCGCCTTTTGCAAGGACAGCCTCCAGAATACTAACGTTTGCGTCATGATAGCTTACTTTCACTCTTTTTCTGTTCACGGAGTCAAGCAAGAGTTTCTGTTTATGTTCAATCATTTCACGGGTATCCTGTGCCTCAAACTGAAACGGCGTGAATGGTTTCGGAACGAAAGTAGCACAACTTATCGAAATCTGTACGCCACGTCCCTTAGGCTTGTTCGGAAGACTGTAGAATAAATCAATAATACGCTGTGAGAGTTCCGCAATGCCTATAATATCCTCATCTGTTTCGGTTGGAAGTCCCATCATGAAATAGAGTTTTACCGACGAATAACCACCCTCAAATGCTATCCGACAGGTATTCATAATTTCTTCTTCACTTACGTTCTTGTTGATAGCGTCACGGAGACGTTGTGTAGCCGCTTCCGGTGCGAAAGTAAGTCCTGATTTACGGACTTTTTTTATTTTTTCCAGAAGTTCTTCCGAAAAATTATCCACACGAAGCGATGGCAATGAAAGAGTTATTTTTTCGTCAGCAGTATATTCGATAAGTTCCGACAGTATCGGGGATATTTCGGAATGGTCGCTTGTACTCAATGATGCAAGTGATACTTCATCATAACCGGTATTTTCGCATAGACATTTAGTCTGCTCCACTATAGTACCGGATTTCTTTTCACGGAATGGTCTGTATATAAAGCCAGCCTGACAAAATCTGCACCCACGCAGACAGCCTCTTAAAACTTCGACGGAAACACGGTCATGAACTATTTCCGTGAATGGTACAACAAAATTATCCGGATAATATACTTTGTCAAAATCCTTTATTATACGCTTTTTCACAATTTCTGGTGCATTGTTTGTTGTTTCGACTTTTTCTATAGTGCCGTCCGGCTTATAGCTGAATTTATAAAATTCCGGAACATATATACCCTCAATTTTGCACGCCTCACGCAAAAAATCTTTTCTTGATGCACCTTGTTTTTTCATTTTGTGGTATAAGTCCATGAGTTCAAGGTTTACTTCCTCGCCCTCACCTAAAATGAACAGGTCAAAGAAATCTGCAAGCGGTTCAGGATTACAGACACAAGGACCACCGGCAACTACTATCTGTGTGAGTTCTTCTGTGCGGTCACGGGTAAATACCGGTATTCCGGCAAGGTCAAGCATATTGAGAACGTTTGTATATGACAACTCATACTGCATTGTAAAGCCTATGAAATCAAAATCTTTTATCGGGTCAAGACTTTCAAGGGCATACAGCGGAATATCATTCTCCCTCATGATTTTTTCAAAATCTTCTGACGGTGCAAAACACCTTTCGCACCAGTAATTTTCACGTTCATTTGTGAGTGAATAAAGTATCTTCATGCCAAGATGTGACATTCCTATATCATACGTATCAGGAAAACAGAACGCAAATCGAACATCTATTTTTGATTTATCCTTTATTATACTGCCGACTTCTCCACCTATGTATCGTGACGGTTTCTGCACATCAAGCAGATGTTTTTCAATTTTTTCCCTTAACATTTAAACCTCCTGCAATTTCAATATTTTCTGTCGGATATGGTCTTTCGGTTGGT
Organism: uncultured Ruminococcus sp.; assembly: GCA_947176345.1. Lineage (GTDB taxonomy): Bacteria > Bacillota > Clostridia > Oscillospirales > Ruminococcaceae > Ruminococcus. The sequence continues at coordinate 107 of CAMWQI010000013.1, read as the reverse complement.
AACATTTCCGAATTAAGACAGCCTTTATCCCTTAAAGATTTAAGATATTTGACATTTTCTGTAATATCAGTTATTTTAATGATATAGTCAGATATATAGTTTTCAAC
>CAMWQI010000012.1 GCA_947176345.1 uncultured Ruminococcus sp. | reverse complement strand
GGTGTTTCATTCTGTGAGCCACCACTGAAGTCAAATTCTTCAACGGGTGTTTTATTCTGTGTGTCACCATTGAAATCAAATTCTTCAACGTTATTCAATTCCTTTGATGTAAATAAATTATTTGATATATATGGTGATATTTTGTCATTTATAGTAAAAGTGTCCTCTGATATTTCAAAGCCACTGTTTTCAGATAAATATTCTTCTTCTGTATGATAAATACCTTTATCAACCTGTCCGTAACTTACTTCCGGAAGATTTTCAAGATTTTTGTTACAATCCATAAAAAATTCCTCCCTGCAATAATATAATCTTTTGTCATAATTTATTATATCACCGCCTTAATGATATGTCAAGCCGTATTTCATTTCGGAATTTTGCATCAGGCAACAATAATCAGTTCACATTTTTGAATAATATACATAGTATATATATGGAAAATTTTGTTAAATATTACAAATTACGGCGAATTAAAGTACAAAAATACAGCATTTTTACAAATATATGTCATAAAGTCTGTTTTTTTCCGGATAAGTGTGATATAATATAAATAATTTCAGAACAGAAGAAAAATATTCGCCGGATTATTCCGGACACCGCCACGAAATCAATATGTGGCAGATTGGAGTTTGATATGTCTAAAAAACAGGTTGACAGAGAAAAAAGCATACGCCGGACTAAAACTTTAGCAGAAATACTTATTACCGTATCAATAATAGGTGCTGGCGGTTATATTGTAAAGGGTATTACTGAAAATTCACAATCTGTGGGTCATTCACAGTATTATGCTGACCCTGAACCCGTCACGGAAGAAGAACCTACTGAACCCGACCTTGATAAAGTTATCTATGAAACATATAATACACCTACTAAAGATAAATTTCATGGTGACTTAATTCTTGTAAATTCAAACTACCGTTATTTCAGCGGTGAAGAAAATCTTGTCAGTATCAACGAAAGAAACGAACAGGAGGGACGAACTCTTTTCCGTGCAGTTGATACAAGTGAAACGGATAAAATGCTTATTGTTGACAAGGTCTATGAACCTATGGCAAGTATGATTTTTGATTTCTATGATGCTACAGAGCTTTCAAATATACTTATATATGGTGGTTATCGTTCAACGGAATTTCAGCAGTCGCTTTATGATGCTGATTTACTTGAAACCGGTTCAGAGGAGTCAACCCGTGTTGCAAAAGCAGGCTACAGTGAGCATGAGTCCGGACTTGCATTTGATATTACTACATTCCCCGATTATGACTATCAGGGTGAGGGTGAATATTCATGGTTTACGGAAAACTGCTATAAATACGGCTTTGTAATAAGATACCCCGAAGGTAAGGAACAGATTACTAAAATTCAGTATGAGCCGTGGCACTTCCGGTATGTCGGAAAACCTCATGCCTATTACATGACAAAAAATAATTTATGCCTTGAAGAATATATCAATATGGTAATAACTCAATATTATTATCAGGCTGACCAACATCTTGAATTTATTGACGATAACGGCAATGAATATGAAGTTTATTTTGTTCTTTCAGATGATGCTTCCGATGTTACAACAATTCCAGTACCCACCGGAAAAAAATTTGAAATATCCGGCACTAATGTTAACGGATTTATAGTTACCGTCTATAAAAATGAAGATGCTACCGCACAGCCCGTGACAGAACCCGAAACTGTTACAGACGATAGTTCCGAACCTACTTCCGAACCCGTTGAGGAAACTGAATAACATATAAAAAGCAGTCATGCTGAAATGCATGACTGCTTTTCTTATATGGGAGTATATAAAGAAAAAAGCCTGATTTAATTATGTTCCATCAAATATATATATGAATTTTACATTTCCGTCCATATCGTCGGAAATTCCGGAATAGGTGTTATATTCCTGTGATATATTGCGGAGTGCCTTGAAATTGTCGATTATTTCTGGTAAATCTTCGTTTATAACAGCAGTTATCTGTGAAATTCCCTCATCGTTTAATTTTATCATACCATCGTTGAGTTCCTTTGCACCGTCTTTAAGAGTTCCTATGCCGTCGGTAAGGTCTTTACTGCCCGTTTTAAGAGTTCCTATGCCGTTCCACAGCTCATTTGCACCTGACGACAAAGCCGTTGCACCGTCACTTAATTTAAGGACTGACTGATAGAGAGTATTTGCACCACCTGATAACTGACTGCTTCCAGAAAGTAACTGGCTAAGTCCGTTGTCAAGAGTTTCCGCACCACCTGTAAGTTGTCCGAGACCGTCTTTCAGCGTAAATGAACCCTCATATACCTGAACCGTACCGCTTTTAAGACTGTCTGCACCTGTAGCAAGCTGTCCGAGCCCGTTGTTTAGTGAATTTGCACCTGTAGCAAGCCGTTCAATACCATTTACAAGAGAGTCAAGACCACCGATAAGTCCAGAACTGCCTTGTGAAAAAGTATCAATGCCATTGTCAAGTTCTGTTGCACCGTCGGAAAGATTTTTTGCACCCTGTGAAAGTATTGCCGACGAGCTGAATAATTCTTCTGCACCCTGTGCGAGTGCTGTTCCGCCGGTATTGAGAGTTTCAAGCCCTTGTGAAAGTGCAGTCGCACCATTTTCCGCATCGGCAAGACCGGCTGAAAGTTGTTGTGTTCCCTCACATAGTGCCTCCGCACCTGTGGCAAGCTGTCCGCCATCTGTCATAGTGCCGGAAATCTGTTTCTGTGCCTCAATAGTCTGCTGTAAAGTTCCCACTGCTATGGCGAGTTCTTCGGAAGGTGACTGCTGATACAATGCAGTAAGTGCGGAAAGTGCCTGTTCGTTGGCGGAAATTGTAGCATTAAGGGAATTTCCGGCGGTTGCTATTCCGGCATAAAGATTTTCCGCACCGTTGGCTATGCTGTCAATGCCTGATTTTGCGGAGGATATTCCGGCAGTGAGTTCGTCTGCGCCATTTTTTGCAGAATTTATACCACCGGCAAGTTTTTCAGCCGATTCGCTCAATGCACTTGCGCCGTTGCTTATGGCTTCCGTACCCGCAGACACCTGAAAAGAACCGTCTTTTAATTGTGAACTGCCATTTTTCAAGTTGTCAATACCACCTGTAAGTGCCGTTGCACCTGACATGAGTTCTTTTGTGCCGTCTGTCACTTTATCAAAACCTGAAACAAGTTCTTCCGACCCCGATTTTGCAGAGTTTATTCCGTCGGACAATGTAGATGCACCATCACTTAATTGTGAAATGCCGTCCGTGAGACTGTCTGCACCTGTGTTTACCTGTGAAACGCCGTCAAGTATTTGTGCTGAACCGTTTTTTGCACTTTGTACACCGTTTGAAAGAGTTCCGGTAGAATCGGAAAGAGTTTTTGCACCGTCTGCGAGTGCCTGTGAACCATTGCTAAGTTCCACAGCACCGTTTTTAAGGGAAAGTGAGCCGTCCAGCAGTTTGTCTATTCCGTCTGTGAGAGTGCCTGTGCCGTCAGAAAGTCTGCATATACCGTCATAGAGTTCAGCAGTGCCGTCACAAAGCTGTTCCGCACCATCACTTAATTCCTTGATTTTGTCCTTTAAATCGCTCAGATTGTCGGTATTTTCAATATCCAGTTCAGAAAAAATTTCATTAGTAACAACAGTCATTGAACTGTTCATTTCAAAGTCTGTAACATCTGCTGAAATTTCAAAACTTTCCGGAATTTTAATATCTGTTTCACTAAGTCCGAGACTTTCAGTGAGTGCCGGAAATGCCACACCTATTACTATAAGTTTTTCGCCGTCTGATATAACTTTTCCGTTGATTGTTTCGACATTCAGGAATTTTCCACTGTCAAGCATAGCCACACTTGCCGTCATGAACGGGACATACATAGTTTTATTTTTTCCGTTTATATTTTTTGTGATTTTCTGATTATTGGTGTAATTCCAGCGGATAGTGACATGACCGCTTTTTCCAGTAAGATTTTCAAGAGTAGTTTTTTTGCCATCAAGAAAATACTCAATATTCACATCAACAGGAAGTTTCTTATCAGTTGTACCTTTATAATAGATGTCATTTCCGTCTGCATTCCATTCAAGAGAATTTCCGGACTGCATAAATTTCTCATCACCCTTGACATTAACAATATCTGAAAGTTCCGAAACGTCTGTCACTGAATTGAGTGCCTGTGAATTTTTCAGCCAGTCGCTTACAATTACATCTTTCACAGAAGAGTCATTATTGCAGAGGACATAAACTGTTTCGTCCTTGAATGCACTGTTTTCTGTAGATACTCTTTTTCCGTCGGAAACTGTCTTTTCCTCATTTTCAGAAACAGGAGTTTCCGTTTTATTATTTTTTGCGTATGTTATTGAAGTAGTTGCACCTGCTGAAACTGCTATTGCTACAACTCCGGCAATTATCTTTGAAAATTTATTCATAACAAAGTTCTCCCTTTCTGTTTTCAGAATTATTATTGTTTTTTGGTGTAAATCCCGCACTTGTTTTGCATATCAGCTTATCACAAAGAATGAACATTGACGGCAGAACCGTTATTACAACTATCATTGAAATTAATGCACCTCTTGCAAGCAACATACATAATGATGAAATCATGCCTATTTCCGAATAAAGTGCTACACCGACTGTAGCTGAAAAGAATCCCAGTGCGGAAGTAATTACTGATTTTATTGAAGTTGAAAGTGAAATACTTACAGCCTCATGTCCGGATTTTCCAGAACTTCTTTCCTTGCGGTAACGTGTGGTCATTAATATAGCATAGTCAACAGTCGCACCAAGCTGTATAGTACCGATTACAACTGAGGCTATGAATGGTAGTTCCGTACCTGTGAAATATGCAATTCCCAGATTAATCATAATGGCAAGTTCTATCACGGCAACGAGTATGACCGGAAGTGTTATTGACTTGAAAGTAAGTGCAATAATAACAAATATTGCCATAATGGATAAAATACTTACAACCTTGAAATCCTTGTCTGTAATTTCTATCAGGTCTTTTGTTGCCGGTGCTTCACCGATAATCATTCCTGTGCTGTCGTATTCAGAAACTATATTACTTAGTTTTTCCACCTGATTATTTACAGCATCGGAAGCTACTTCATATTCCGAACCTACCAGCATTAACTGCCATTCGTTGCTTTTTAGAATGCTTTTAATAGAATCCGGTATAATTTCCTCTGGTATAGCTGTTCCAACAAGTGAATTGAAACCGAGTGTAAATTGTACGCCCTCAATCTCTTTCATTTCAGAAAGCATTTTGTTAGCTGTCTTTGCCGGCATATGAGAATCAACAAGCAGAATATGTGTACTGTTCATTTTGTATTCGTCGGCAAGTTTTGTGTTAGCCACAACGCTTTCAAGGTCTTTCGGAAGTGTGCTGTCAAGTTTGTAGTAAACATCATAATTATTGTAACCATGAAATGCCGGTATCAGAACTACTACAGCTAATGTTATGAAAACGCCCGTATGATTTACAATAAAATCTGATATTCTGCTGAATGATGGCATTATTTCCTTATGGGAAGTCTTTTCAATTGCCTTGTCAAAAATCAGTATCATTGCCGGAAGTACTGTTACACAGGCAATAACTCCGCATATAACGCCTTTAGCCATTACAATTCCTAAATCAAGTCCGAGTGTGAAACTCATAAAGCACATTGCAAGAAATCCGGCTACAGTCGTGAAAGAACTGCTTACCACTGATGAAACTGTAACTCCTATAGCGTGTGCCATAGCAGTATTTTTGTTGTCGGGGAAATTTTTTTGTTGTTCCTTGTAACTATGCCATAGGAAAATTGAATAGTCCATAGTAACACCAAGCTGTAGGACAAGTGCAAGTGCTTGTGTAAGGAAAGAAATTTCACCAAAGAAAATATTTGTACCTAAATTCCATACTATCGCAATGCCGATACTGCACATGAAAAATACAGGAATTAAAAGAGAGTCCATAGTAAGTATCAGTACAAGGCTTGTCAGAATTACCGCAATAATTGCATAAATTATTGTTTCGCTGTCTGAAATTTTTTTCATATCTTCTGTAATTGCCGACATACCGCTTATAAAGCACTGTTCAGAAGTTATATCACGCATTTCCTCTATGGCAGAAAGTGTTCCGTCGGAGGAAGTTGAGCCGTCAAAGAATACAGCCATCATTGTGGTATCTCCCTTGTTGAAAAAGTCATATATATCGTCGGGGAGTACTTCTTTCGGAATTTTCATATCCGTTAATGATTCATAGCATACCACACTTGAAACGTGTTCGATATTTTCGATTTTTTTGGCAGTATCAGCGACTTCTTTTCCGGTCATGCCGTCAAGGAGTACAAACGAAAAACCACCCTGACCAAATTCATCAATCAATATTTCCTGACCTTTCATAGTGCTTATATCTTCCGGCAGATAGGAAAGAATATCATAATTTACACGTGTATTGAAATATCCTATTGCCGACGGTATCATAAGCAGAATACCAAACAATAAAATAAATACTTTATGTTTTACTATCCATTCTCCGAATTTTTCCATATAATCAACCCTTTCATGTTTTACTTGATAGTACATAGTATATTACAAAAATGACTGTTAGTCAACCTTTTTTGAAATAAAAAATGACTTTCGGTCATAATTTTGTAGGAATGCACAATTTTTACACTAAAAATTTATGACTAATAGTCATTTTATAAACTTGACAAGTGGTTGTTTTATGGGTTATACTATAGTTAAGCATATCCGGAAATAATTTTATTGGAGGATTTATATGGGCAAGATTGACAAAAATAAGGAAATGAAAGAACTTTCACTACTGAAAACCGCCTTTGAGTTTTTCACGACAAAAGGTTTCAGCAAGACATCTATTTCAGATATAGCAGACAAGGCAGGTGTTGCAAAAGGGACTTTTTATCTGTATTTTAAGGATAAATATGATATACGCAACAGGCTTGTATCTCATAAGTCAAGCCAGCTATTCAGGAATGCGGTTTCAGAACTTGAAAAAAACTCAGGAAATCTGGAGTTTGAGGACAGAATTATAAAAATAGTTGACAATATAATAAATCAGCTTAATGAAAATAAGTCACTTCTCACATTCATTTCCAAAAATCTAAGCTGGGGGGTTTTCAAGAATGCACTCACATCACCGTCAGCAGACGAAGATATAAATTTTTCAGATGTCTATTATGGAATGCTTGATGATGCACCATATGAATTTTCAGACCCTGAAATAATGCTTTTCATGATTATTGAACTTGTTTCCTCAACGTGCTATTCGGCTATTTTGTATAGTGAGCCGTGCAATCTGGACGAACTTAAACCGCATCTTTACGACACAATACGACTTATTATTGAACGTCACAAGCAAAATGCGAAAAAATAAAAAACACCCTGCTGACCGTGAGTTGTCAGCAGGGAATTTCTGTTTTTATTAATAAAGATTAGCCGATAGTATTAAGCTTCTTAGCAAGCTGTGACTTTTTTCTTGCAGCCTTATTCTTATGCATAAGACCCTTAGCGCAAGCCTGGTCAACTCTCTTGATAGCTACCTTGATAGATTCAGCATCATCAGCCTTCTTGAGAATAGTTTTAAGATTTGACTTTCTTGCCTTGTTAGCAGCAGCTTTGGTTGCATTAACCTTAACTCTTTTCTTAGCAGATTTAATGTTTGGCATTTTGTTACACCTCCTTGACGGACTGAATAAAACGTCCGTATATTACAGATAATAAGCACGTAAAAAATAATTTTGCGTACTGCGACAGGTGCAACGCACACCTGTCCTACTGAGACATTTATTATTATAACATTTTCTGACGGATTTTTCAATAGGCAAAACCGAAATAATATGACAGAATTTTTTCAACAATTCAAGCATATTGCACAATTAGGAGGAGTTTTTTTATGAATAACCGTACAGACCTTGCAGTTGAGAGTTTTCCTGATGGATTTTCTGAAAACGTTCATATTAATAAACGTGAGGGAATTTTTTCCGTAACTGAAATAATTCTTGACGACGACAGCTACATTGATACCATAGGAAAAAGCAAAGGGCGTTATGTGACACTTGAAAATCAGAATATGACGGATTTTTCAGACGACTATGAAAATATGATTATCGAAATTGCCGATGAGATAAAAAATTTCGTTCCGGAGGGTGATATACTTGTTGTCGGTCTTGGAAACAGGGATATAACACCTGATGCACTTGGTGCTATGGTTTCAGCAAAAATCCTTGCAACACGTCATCTTGAAAAAGAGCTGAAAAACGATACAGATGATTTTCTGAAATCTCTACGACGTGTGAGTACGTTTGCCGGAGGAGTTCTCGGACAGACCGGTATTGAAACTGCTGAAATAATCCGTGCTGTATGCAATGAAATAAAACCAGCCGGAATAATAGCCGTTGACGCACTGGCGTGTGCGGACGTAAGCCGTCTCGGAACTACTATACAGATTTCTGACTCCGGCATATCTCCTGGAAGTGGTGTGGCGAACGCAAGAAAAGAACTATCCGAAAAAGTCATGGGCATACCGGTTACAGCAATAGGTGTGCCTACAGTTATTGACACCCATACGATAATAAGGAATTTCACTGACCGTGAACCTGATGTGCCTAATATGATGGTTACTTCACGGGAAATAGACCGCCTGATTGAACGCACTGCACAGCTTATAGCATACGGAATAAATCTTGCATTACAGCCGGCATTGACAGTTAACGATATATGCGGATTATTTTAATTAAATTCTCCATTTCCTATAAATTCCCGTACCATAGAATCATATGGTACTGCTGATTCGTCAACGGGTAGGAGATTTTCCATTACTTCCGTAACATCTGCAAGTTCCGGAATGTCGTTCATTTCATGGAGTTTTTCCAGAAGTGTTCCGCGATAAAGACTAAGTTCATATGACAAAAAAGTATCAACATCATAGTCGGAACGGTATTTATAGGGCATTATATATTTATTTTCACCTGCTTCGACACTTTCAAACATATTCATTGTTTCACGGAGTGAACGCTGACGGAAATTACTGTCACGTATCATACGACGCATAAGGCGGATTTTGGACGGGTGCAGAATGATGTTATTACAGGTCACACGGGTACGGACACTGACATAGATTTTGCATATCTGACTGTCCGGAACTGTTATGACATCAGGATTAAGGGCGTGTATGCCCTCAAATATTACAAGTTCGCCGTGTTCCCGTTTAAATTTCTTGCCGACGGGTTCACGCTGTGAAGTACCGAAATTATATTTAGGAATTTCAATAGTCATGCCCTTGCTGAGCATTTCGATATGGGAATTGAGGAGTTCATTATCAATGCGTGCAGGTGACTCCAAATCCATTTTACCGGTAAATGAAAGCTGTTTTTCCTCTTCAGTAAGAGAACAGAAATAGTTATCCATTGAGATAGTATGGGTACGATGCCCCGCTTCAGTAAGAAGTTTTTCGATTATAAGGGCTGTAGTGGTTTTTCCTGAACCCGACGGACCAGCAAGAACTATAACCGGACGTTCTTTCTGATGCAGAATAATATCATTGACAATTTTTTTCAGTCTGTATATGTAGTCTTCATTTGCCGAAATAACGTAATTTTCCGGATTTTTTTGTATTTCGTCATTAATTCTTGTCACTTCTATATTCATGAGGTATTTTCTCCTTTTCGCAAAAAATATAATTATAATAATTATAACATACTTTTTTTATGATTTCAACCTATTTTATGCATAATTACAGAAAAAAATCCCTTCCACGAAAGTGAAAGGGGAATTTTTTTAATGACTGGAGCTTGTGACGGGACTCGAACCTGCGACCTGCTCATTACGAATGAGCTGCACTACCAACTGTGCTACACAAGCATATGTAATATTATAGCACAGTTTTTTGAGTTTGTCAAGGGATTTTTTATATAATTAAAATAAAATATTAATTTTACGGACTTGTAGCAGGTACAGTTTGAGGAATATTATCATCTATATATAACATTTCAGTTAAATCTTTTTCAAATTCTTTATATTGTTGTATTTTTTTATTGTATGAAGAAGAATGGAAAATTGCAAATACATATGATATGATAGAAACTGATATTATAATAAGGAAAATGCCTATAAGAGTTGGAATAAATCCCTTAATTTTTTCTTTTTCACAATTATCCATATATCCCTGAATAGTAGCCGGAACAGTTCCTATAAAAGTTGATATTATAACACCCATAAAAAACTTTTCTAATAATCGTTTCGGACGGGTTGCTTCTTCAATAAGAGATTTTTTTTCTTTTGAAACATCTTCTAAAAGTTTTTTGCGTCTTTCGTCAGTATCTATTCCTTTGGCATTAAAAAAGGATTTTAAATCTTTTATCATGTTTTCATAATCTTGTATTTTTCTTTCAGCATCGTTGTTTTTGATTTTATTATCTAAAAAAGATGTTGTTAAAAATAAAGCGAAAAGTAAAACTGTTAAAATACACCATACAATAAAAATATTAAGATGTTCTTTATAATTAATTAAATCTTCACCAAAAATAATAGTAAATATTATCCATACGATTACAATAATTACAAAGACAAAGCTTAAAATGGAATAAGAATTAGTAAAAAAATTTTTTAGTTTTAGTAAAATTTTTCTTAAAATATTATTTTGATTTGATGTAGCATTACTATTATAGTGATTTTCTAATTCCTTACGTTTTTTTAAGTACATACGTAAATAATAATCTATCATTTTTTATCTCCTTCTATAATTTGGTTGTAGAATATTATACAATATAATTTGCAATATGTCAACACAGCAAACGAACAAATATTTAAATGTTTTAAAATCATATTTTGTCATAAATATATAAAAAAACCTATGAAACTGCAATATTAAAATTTTTATGCATATTGCTGTAAATGTAAAAAGATTACTGTAAAATATGCCATATTCTATTGACACAATGTTTACTATCTGTTATAATGACGTATAGTATAACCAAAAAGAATAAAGGAGATACCGGCTATTGAAAAAAACCGGTGCATAACTCATGACTAACAAAAAAGACCGGTACAAAAGATTTATTTCATTTATATCAGCGGTATTTCTGCTATGTATTCTCACGGGACTGTTCGGACTTACGTGGTATGCGTACTACAGCGAAACAATAGTATTGCCGTTCTATCGACGCGGAAACTGGGTTCTTATCGGGATATACTGCATACTCATAGTGCTTTTTTTCAAGGCATATGGCGGATTTAAATTAGGTTATCTCAAAAAGACCGATATGCTGTATTCGCAGATAATATCAATGCTATGTGTCAATACAATAGCCTATTTCATGATAAGCCTGATAGGACGTGACTTCATGGCATTTCTGCCGGTACTGTATCTTACTTTTACAGATTTTGGAGTTATTGCCATATGGACTGTACTAAGCGGAAAACTCTATTTTCTGCTGTACCCTCCACGAAAACTAATCATACTATACGGAAGCAGACAGGCTGTATCACTTATACTGAAAATGAGTCAGCGTGTGGACAAGTATATGATTTGCGAATCAATAAACATTTCTGAACCACCTGAAAAAGTTCAGGAACTTATAATGAAATATGAAGGTGTTATTATATGTGATATTCCGGCAGTACAACGGAATAAATATCTTAAATTCTGCTTTGAAAAATCAATAAGAGCGTATATAGCCCCGAAAATTTCCGATATTATCATAAGAGGAAGTGAAGATATACGGCTCTTTGATACGCCATTGCTATTGTGCAGAAATTACGGGCTTACATTTGAACAGGAATTATTCAAACGTTTTTTTGATATATTTTTTTCATTGTTTGCAATTATAATATTGTCACCATTAATGATTGTTTCCGGATTTGCCGTGAAACTATGTGACGGTGGAAATATTCTGTATAAGCAAAAACGTCTTACACGGGACGGCAAAGAATTTTATGTATATAAATTCCGGAGCATGATTGCCGACGCTGAAAAAAACGGCATAAAACTTGCCTCCGAAAAAGATGACAGAATAACACCTGTCGGAAAAATATTACGTAAATTCCGTATAGACGAACTTCCACAGCTTTTCAATATATTAAAAGGGGATATGTCTGTTGTAGGTCCACGCCCTGAACGTCCTGAACTTACAGAAATCTATAAAAAACAGATGCCGGAATTTGAGTTCCGACTGAAAGTAAAAGCCGGACTTACGGGCTATGCACAGGTCACAGGAGTATATGATACATCACCTTCCGATAAGCTGAAAATGGATTTGATGTATATTGAAAATTATTCTTTTCGTATGGATTTACAGATAATTCTTATGACAATAAAAACTATGTTCTTTCCAGCAAAAAATAATGCTGATACACAGAATTTTATTCCGGAAGATAATGACATTTCCGGAATTGAAAATGATATATAAATAGCAGATAAAAGGAGTAACAAAATGAAAATTACAGCAGTCATTATGGCAGGTGGTAAGGGTGAGCGCTTCTGGCCTGAAAGCCGTGAAAATCGCCCTAAACAGTTTCTGTCACTCACCGGTGACGGTGAAACCATGATACAAAAAACTGTCCGCAGGATAAGTCCGGTAGTTCAGGCGGAGGATATTTTTATAGTGACAAATTCTGCCTATAAAAATCTTGTGAAAGAACAATTACCAGAAATTCCGGCGGAAAATATTCTTGCTGAACCTTGCGGACGGAATACAGCTCCGTGCATAGCATTTGCCGGTGCAGTAATTCGGAAAAAATACGATAATGCTGTTATGCTTGTTCTGCCGTCCGACCACCTCATAAAATACGAAAATATTTTCACTCGTACTCTCTGCAACGCTATTGTGAGAGCTACAGAGGATGATAATTTACTTACTATCGGCATAACTCCGACGTATGCCGAAACGGGTTACGGATATATAAATTTCGGCGATGAGGACGGCGACGCCTATAAGGTTGAAAGATTTGTTGAAAAACCCGACCTTAAAACTGCAAAGAAATATCTGTCTTCAGGCAAATATCTTTGGAACAGCGGTATGTTTGTATGGAAAGTTTCCACTATAATGAAATGCTTTGAAAATTTCATGCCGGAAGTTTTTTCCGGTGCTGAAAAAATCGGCAAGGCTTACGGAACACCGGATTTTGAAAACGTCCTTGCGACTGAATATAATAAATTTCCGTCTGAATCAATTGATTTCGGCATAATGGAAAAAGCGGAAAATATATACACTATTCCCGTTAGTTTCGGTTGGGACGATGTAGGAAACTGGTTAGCTATCGAACGCATAAACGAAACAGACGACAATCAGAATTACATTGAGGGTGATGTTATCGCTGAAAACTGCAAAAGAACTACCATATGTGGCGGAAAACGTCTTGTTGCTGTCGTCGGTGTTGAGGATATAATAATAGTTGATACTGATGATGCTTTGCTGGTATGCTCTAAAAACAGCACGCAAGATGTAAAGAAAATCATTACAAAACTTAAGGAAAATAACCGCACGGAACTTATATAAAGGAGATTTTATCATGAAAAATGCACTTATTACAGGAATAACCGGTCAGGACGGCTCATATCTTGCTGAACTCTTACTTGAAAAGGGTTATAACGTTTACGGCATATGGAGACGCAAGGCAACTGTTGATTACGGAAATATCGGTCACCTTAAAGACAAGGTAAACTTAATTTATGCCGATATGACCGACCCTGTTTCTTTAATTTCAGCTATGAAGATTTCACAGGCTGATGAGGTCTATAACCTTGCTGCACAGTCATTTGTGGCGACAAGTTGGGATACTCCGCTAAGTACCGCCGAAATCGACGCTTTAGGTGTAACAAATATGTTGGAGGCTATCCGCATTGTAAAGCCTGAAGCAAGATTCTATCAGGCATCTACTTCTGAGATGTTCGGACTGGTTCAGGAAATGCCACAGACTGAAAAAACACCGTTTTATCCTCGCAGTCCTTACGGAGTTGCCAAATTATACGGACACTGGATTACTAAAAATTACCGTGAGAGTTACGGAATTTATGCGTGTTCCGGAATACTTTTCAATCACGAAAGCGAAAGACGTGGTATAGAATTTGTCACAAGAAAAATCACAAAATCTGCCGTTGAAATAAGTTTAGGACTAAAAGAATGCGTTGAATTAGGCAATCTTGACTCAAAGCGTGACTGGGGACATTCAAAAGATTACGTCCGTGCTATGTGGCTTATGTTGCAACAGGAAAAACCCGATGATTTTGTTATTGCTACAAATGAAACACGCACGGTACGTGAGTTTGCTGAACTTGCATTCCGTTACGCCGGAATAGAAATCGAATGGCATGGACAGGGTATTGACGAAATCGGCATTGACAAGGCAACTGGAAAAACAGTTGTTAAGGTAAACAAGAAATTTTTCCGTCCTGCTGAGGTAGATGTTCTTTTAGGAAATCCCGAAAAAGCAGAAAAAATTCTCGGCTGGAAACGTGAAATATCATTCTCTGAACTTGTTGAAAGAATGGTTAGAAACGATATGAATTTAATAAAATGTGGAGAATAAGGAAATTTTTTAAAGATACATGGAAGGTTCTGCTTGCTATATTTATTGTTACAGCAACACTTCTTTATGGCTTGATTTTTGACGGCAGTGGAATACCGTTTTTAGTATCTTTTATGTCTGCTTTTGTGATTCTTTTTCTGAAAAATGTTAAAGATACAATAATATTTGCAAAAAAATTCAGTTATCTGAAAAAAAGCGGTTTTTTTACGCATGACGACAAAAGCCGAGAGAGATATAAACGATGCCGTGAAATAACACGCGCAAATATATTTTTTGTCATATTGTCAGGGGCATGGCTTGCCTACCTGATATTTAGTTTGCACGGGGGTGATTGGATTTGAATATTACTTTTGATGCCGTCCCGATAATTGCCGACAAGATAACCGGTATAGGTTGGTGTGAAATCGGTCAGACACAGGCTTTAGCAAAACTTTTTCCGGAAGATAATTATAAATATGCATTCTTTACAAGCGGAAAAAGCGGTCGCATTGAAAAAGCCGGAAGTTTTGCCGGTAAAAATATAAATCTTAATTATTCCGGATTTTCGGGGTATCTCTACAGGGGAATATCTACTTTTATTCCTGTTCCGTATTCGATGTTTTTTGGAAAAAATTCCGATATTACGCATTTTTTCAACTATATAGTACCGCCGTTCGTACACGGGAAAAAAGTCGTTACTGTTCATGATGTGGTTTACAAGGCTTTTCCGGAAACTGTAAGAGGACGAACACGTTTTATGCTTGAAACGGGACTTAAAAAATCCATGAAAAGAGCAGATATTATAGTGACTGATTCGGAATTTTCAAGAATGGAAATAACTAAATATTTTCCGGAATATTCCGAAAAAATACGTGTTGTCCCGTGCGGTGTGGACTGTGAGAGATTCAAACCGTGTGAAAATCCTGATACTATTAAAAAAGTCAAGAAATCCCTTGAAATTGATGGGGAATATTTTCTTTACGTCGGAACGATAGAGCCACGCAAGAATTTAGTCCGGCTGATAAGGGCTTACAAGATTTTCACACGCCACGTACAAAATCCACCGAAACTTGTTCTTGCTGGTGCTAAAGGCTGGTTATGCGATGATATTTACACACTTGTCAAAAAATTTTCCCTTGAAAAACAGGTTATTTTCACAAAATACGTTCCGGCGGAAGACATGACACCATTAATTTCCGGAGCTATGGCTTTTGTGTTTCCGTCGCTTTATGAGGGTTTCGGAATGCCACCATTAGAGGCTATGGCTTGCGGTGTGCCTGTTCTCACGTCAGGTGAGGCATCACTGCCGGAAGTCACCGGTGACTGTGCCGTTATATGTGATGCGTATTCCGTGAAAAGCATTGCAAAAGGACTTTATAGGCTTTATAAAAATCCTGATTTGCGGAAAAATTTAAGCCGTATGGGTCTTGAACGCGCAAGGCTTTTCACGTGGGAAAAATCCGCCGAAAAACTCCACAAAATCTACAGGGAGCTTTTAAATGAAAAGAAAAATTAAAATCCTTGAAATAAACAAAGCATATTTTCCGCATACGGGTGGTATAGAAACACTTGTGAAACAATATTCCGAAGAACTGGGCAAGTATAAAAATATTGAAGTCCATACGCTTGTGTGCCGTGACGGACGGGGGAAAACTTATTCAGAAAAAATAAATGGTGTTAAACTTACCCGTGCCGGAAGTTTCGGGACTTATTTTTCATGTCCGCTGTCTGTATCATTTATCAGGCTTTTCCGGAAAATGTCTGCAAATGCTGATATAATTCATATTCATGTACCGTTTCCGCTGGCTGATTTGGCACTGCTTTTGTCGGGATATAGCGGAAAAGTAATAGTATCATGGCACAGTGACATTGTGAAACAGAAAAAACTTTTAATGCTTTATAAACCCTTAATGAAATATTTACTTGACCGTGCGGACTGTATTCTTGTTGCCACTGAGGGTCATATAATGGGTTCAGAATTTCTTCCGAAATATCACCATAAATGCCGTATACTCCCATACGGAATAACTCCGGAAAATTATCTGAATATAAAAAAAATACCATTTCTTACAGAAAAAGCAACAAATCCCGAAAGTGTAAAAGTTTTTTTCACCGGAAGGCTTGTATATTATAAGGGTGTTGACGTACTTATAAGGGCTTTCCGGAAAGTTAAAGATAACTGTGAGTTATTCATTGCCGGAACGGGTACTCTTGAAAGTGAACTTAAAAAAAACGTTCAGGAATATGGCTTGAATGACAGAGTACATTTTTTAGGTTTTCTGCCGGAAGAACAGTTAAAACAGGCTTTTTCGGATTGTGATATATTTGTTTTGCCGTCGGTAGAAAGAAGTGAGGCATTCGGCATAGTACAGTTAGAAGCTATGATTTATGGAAAACCCGTAATAAATACAAATCTGCCGTCTGGTGTTCCATGTGTAAGCGTTCACGAAAAGACGGGAATTACAGTTATGCCATATAATACACATGAACTTGCCCATGCGATAAATATTCTCCGGAAAAATAAATCTCTCCGCGAAAAAATGGGACAAAACGCACAAAAACGTGTACTTGATTACTTCAATGAAAAAAATATAATTCAGAATTTATATAAAATAATTACTGATGAGGTGAATATATGAAATCTTTAATTATTGGTGGTGCTGGATTTGTCGGTGGGTATCTCATACAGGAACTTGTAAATTCCGGTTGGGAAGTCCATGCCACGCACTTACCGAACGAAAAAATTAATAATGAATGTTTTTGGCACGTGCTTGACGTTCTCCGGAAAGATGACGTAAAAAATCTTATTGACGAAATAAAGCCGGATATAATATATCACCTTGCGGCACAAAGTTCCGTGGCTGTATCGTGGAAAAAACCACAACTTACTGCTGAAATAAACATAATCGGTTCAATAAATGTTATGGAGGCTCTGCCGGACGGTGTAAGACTTATTTTAATTGGTTCAGGTGAGGAATATGGCTTTATAGGGGAAAATGCCTGTCCGATAAAGGAAACTGAAATTCTCAATCCGGCAAATATCTATGCCGTATCAAAAGTCTGTGCCGGTATGATTGGCAGAATATATCATCGTGCATACGGCAAGGATATTATTACTGTCAGGGCTTTTAATCATTCCGGAGCAGGTCAGGCGGAAACTTTCGTTATTTCTGATTTTTGCAAACAGATTGCTGAAATTGAAAACGGCTTGCGTCCGCCTGAAATATGTACCGGAAATCTTTCCGCACAAAGAGACTTCACAGATGTAAGGGATATTGTAAGGGCTTACCGTCTTTTAGGTGAAAAGGGTATTTCCGGAAAGACTTATAACGTTGGTCGCGGAAAAGCCGTAAGCATAGAATATATTCTCAATACTGCTATAGGACTTTCAGAAGTGCGGATAACCCGTAAAACTGACCCGAATCGTTTAAGGGCTTCAGATATTCCCATAATTGACCCCGATATATCAGAAATTTCCAACGATACCGGCTGGACTGCTGAAATTTCCATAGAAAAAACTATTTCAGATACACTTGATTACTGGCGTGAAAAAATAAAAAAGAAAGGATAATTTATTAAAATGTCAGATATAAAACTTACAAATGCAAAGATGAAAACTTTTGACGAAGACGAAAAAATATCAACTTTTCAGACTGCCTCACGGCTGACCGATTTCGGTGAAAAACAGAATATAGCAAACATTGCACTTGCCACTAATGTAAATGAACTTATCAAAAGGGTGTGCTTTCTTGAAGACCAGAATGTACAGCTTACAGAAACTCTTAGGCATCTTGCCGACAAGCAGATTGAATCAATAAACAAAATAAATGCTGAACATTCAAACGCTATGAAAAATATAGCCGTTGAATTAAAATCATTAAAAGCGGAACTTGACCGTGTAAGACTTTCAACAAAACTCAATAACAGTGCCATTGACCGCCTGAATAATGCTATTTCCATTGCAGAAAACAAAAGTAATTAGACCTGTTCTGAAATTGTCAATCAAGGAAATCAGTTTCAGACATACTGTCGGTTAACTGAAAATTAGTATACAGTATGCCCATTGCAAAAAGTGCCATTGGTATGACTGATATCAGTCCTATATTTACAGGTCCAAATATCGAATGTTCAGTGTGTTCATTTCCTCTAAGCAGACATGGATTTATCGTAGAGTTGATTGAGCCGTGAAAAAGTGCAGGTAGCCATATGCTGTATGATTTTTCATAAAGATAATCTGAAATAATTCCTGTTGTCACAGTAAAAATGCAGAAAGCAAACAGTCCAAGCAGTGGTGCTCCTATGTAATTTTTTCCGTATTCGTATCCTACAAGAAGCATCAAAGGAAAGTGCCACACTCCATGTATAACTCCGCCAATTAGAACGCCTTTCGTTCTGCCGAGACTTTTTTTCAGTTCAGGAAAGAGGAATCCCCTCCAGCCGATTTCCTCGCCAAGTCCCATAAATACAGCAATAAATGCATAGAATGAAGTCAGTGAATAAAAGATTTCTTTTGCAATATAAACTCCGTAAGAACTCCCACTTTTTTCAAGTTCTGCAAAAGCAGAGGGGGCTATATCTTTCAGAATTGCACCGGAAGTATCAAAATCTTCAGGGAACACAATATAATAAAATATTGCCCCTGCAATCTCAAAAACAGTAGGCATCAGCCACGCAAAGAGTATCAGCTTTTTATTTTCCTCAAAATTCGGTTTCCAGCCCATATTGCGAATATCCGCTTTGGCAAAGAAAGCTCCGAGTGTCGGCATAAACATACACAAAGCCACTGCCTGACTGAAACTTGTCATTCCGGCAATACTTTCTAAATTAAAATCATGCGCACCTATTATCTGAAATGCCCATGAGGTTATGAATGTAAAAAGAAGATATTTTGTGAGTTTCGACATATTGTTAATTTTCCTCCTGAGACCTGTTTAATAAATTAATTATAGTTAATCATTATATCCAAACAAAGCTGTAATTTTTTTCTTTTAACTTTTCTGATTACCTATTATTATATCAATTTTCATTTCATTTTTCAATGGTTTTATAACAGGTCTGTTATAATTTTTTTGTTTGAAATGTGAAATTTTTCATTTTTGACTTGACTTTGTAAAATTTTTGTTATATTATATTAAAGGCAGTAAAAAATATGGCTGTCGGGTATTGTTTCAATATACTTTGCAGTACTTATTTCTGACAAAATCAACGGAGATTTATGCCATGTGCTGTCTCCGTTTTATTATTATCTGAAAGAAGGTGTTATATATGGATATTGCAGAAAAACTTATGGAGGAGCTTGAATGCCGTGTAGCTTTTACGATACCAATTTTTGGCGGAATACCAGTTCCGGAATCATGCGTGATAACATGGGTCATAATGGCTGTACTTGTCATTGCATCAATAATTTTTGTCCGGAAACTGAAAACCGTTCCTACTGGTACACAATGCCTTATAGAATCAGGAATTGAATGGATGAATAATTTCTTTCTGGAAATACTTGGCTCTAAGGGAAAAAAATATCTTCCCATTCTTGAAACATTCCTTATATATATAGGTATGTCAAATATCATAGGGCTTTTCGGACTCAGACCACCTACAAAGGATTTAGGTGTTACAGCTACACTTGCACTTTTCGCCATACTGCTGATACAGTTCAGCGGAATACGTGAAAAGGGTTTAAAGGGCTGGCTGAAAAGTTTCAAAGAACCTATGCCGTTAATGCTTCCTATGAATATTCTTGAACTTGTCATAAAACCGCTTTCATTGTGTATGCGACTTTTCGGAAATGTTCTGGGTGCATTCGTTGTAATGGAACTTATAAAAATGATACTTCCTGTTGGTCTGCCGTTGGTTTTCAGCTTTTATTTTGATATTTTCGACGGCTGTATACAGGCTTATGTATTTGTATTCTTAACATCGCTTTTCATGTCGGAGGCTATGGAAAACGAATAAACAAATTTATTTATAAAAAAATTTTTTTCGGAGGTAATTTATCATGGGATTAATAGCAATTGGTGCAGGTCTTGCAGTTCTCACAGGTATGGGAGCAGGTATCGGTATAGGTATAGCAACTTCAAAGGCTGCTGACGCTATAGCACGTCAGCCGGAGGCTAAGGGCGATATAAACAAGGCACTTCTGCTTGGTTGTGCGTTGGCGGAGGCTACAGCTATTTACGGCTTTGTTATAGCCATTCTGATTATCTTTATACTTAAATAATTTTATTTATTTCAGGGATAATCACATGAAAGGAGTTGTAACATGGACGCATTAAAAGGTACAATGCTTGACGTAAATATATGGAATTTCATATGGTCAGCGGTAAATATAATAATATTATTTATTCTGCTCCGGATATTCCTGTTCAAGCCCATAACCAAAATAATGAATGAACGTACAAGAATTATTCAGGATAATCTTGATAAGGCTGAAAAATCCCGTCAGGAAGCCGAAGAACTCAAACAACAATACGCCGAAAGCATAAGTAATGCAAAGGAAGAGGCACAGAATATTATCATGAAAGCACACGATGAGGCAGAGGCGGAAAAATCTGCTATCCTGAAAAAATCACAGGAAGAAGCCTCAGAAATTATAAGCGATGCCGGAAAGACTATCGAAAACGAACGCAGAAGAATTATACAACAGGCACAGACACAAATTGCAGACCTTGCTATTGAGGCAGCATCTAAAATTATCGGTGAAAATGTAGATGACGAAAAAAATCGCCGTCTTGTAGATGAATTTCTTTCCGCAGAGGAGGAAAATAATTCATGAAAGATAATCAGAAAGATTTCCTGAAAGAACTTATCCGCCTTGATGTTCCGCAGGAGGATATTGACAAGATAAAAGATATATTTTCCGCTTGTCCGGACGTTGCGGACACACTCTCAAATCCCCTTGTTACTCTTGACGAAAAAAGAAATATTATCAAAAAACTTTTTCCGGAAAACTTAAACAAATTTCTTATTAATGCCGTAAAGGACGGAATAATTGATAATCTGTCGGAAATTTTCGACGAATACAGCGATATTCTTCTTGATAAACAAAACAGTATCCGTGCCGTTGTAAGATACGTTACACCCCTTACTGAAACACAACAGGCGGATTTGCGTAAATTCATTATGGAAAAATTCGTCAAGGAAGATGTTGCTATTGAATACCGTCATGACCCTGATATTATAGGTGGTTTCATTCTCAATGCCGGAGATGTCGAATATGACAAAAGTTACCGTACAAGCCTTAAAATGATGAAAGAAAGTTTTCAGGCTAAAGCTACTGAACTTGCCGAATCCGACAATACAAATTCCGGAGATATTATATCAGTCCTCAAAACTGAAGTAAAGGATTTCACTGCAAAGACCGGTACTACTGAAACGGGTTTTATCACCCGTATAGGTGACGGCATAGCACGTATTCACGGCATGACCGGCGTTATGTATGGTGAACTAGTTGAATTTGAAAACGGTGTACGTGGTATTATACAAAGCCTTGAGGAAAAAACCGTCGGTGCGGTACTGCTTGGACAGGAACACGGACTTACAGAGGGTTCTTCAGTTATACGTACCGGAAAACGTGCTGGTGTCGGCGTAAGTGATGAACTTTTAGGACGTGTAGTTGATGCACTCGGCTCACCAATCGACGGACTCGGTGCGATAAAGGCAGACGATTACTTCCCTATAGAACGGGAAGCACCAAGCGTTATTGAAAGAAAATCTGTAAATGTTCCGTTGCAGACCGGCATTCTTGCTATTGATTCAATGTTTCCGATAGGTCGTGGACAGCGTGAACTTATTATCGGCGACAGACAGACCGGAAAAACTTCAATTGCCGTTGATACCATAATCAATCAGAAAGGCAAGGACGTTATTTGTATATACGTTGCAATCGGTCAGAAATCGTCTACTGTTGCACAAGTCGTGAATAATCTGAAAAAATATGGTGCTATGGAATATTCTGTAGTTGTTTCAGCGTCGGCAAGCGAACCCGCACCGTTTCAGTATATCGCACCATATTCGGGTACAGCTATGGCGGAATACTTCATGTCAAAGGGCAAGGACGTTTTAATAGTATATGATGACCTCTCAAAACACGCCGTTGCATATCGTGCAATGTCATTACTTCTGCACCGTCCCCCCGGACGTGAGGCATATCCCGGAGATGTATTCTATCTTCATTCAAGACTTCTGGAACGTTCCAGCCGTCTTGACGACGAACACGGTGGTGGTTCACTCACGGCACTGCCGATTATTGAAACGCTTGCCGGTGATATTTCTGCATATATCCCTACAAATGTAATCTCCATAACGGACGGACAGATTTTTCTTGAAAGTGAATTGTTTAATTCAGGTCAGCGACCAGCCGTAAACTATGGACTTTCTGTATCACGTGTCGGTGGTGCTGCACAGACTAAGGCTATGAAAAAAGCTGCCGGAAATCTTCGTATAGATTTGGCACAGTTCAAGGAAATGGAAATATTCACACAGTTTTCTTCAGAATTAGACAAGTCCACTACTGATTTACTCAATCACGGACGTATGCTTACTGAATTACTCAAACAACCACTATATAATCCGCTTCCGCATTATGAACAGGTCATCTTGCTTTATGCGGCACAACATGGATTTTTCAGGGATATTCCGTTGAAAGAAATAAGAGAATATCGCACGGAACTTATGAACTATATACGCAGTTACGGACAGGATATTATTGAGGAACTTGAAAATAAAAAAGTCCTTACGGACGAACTCGCCGAAAGAATAGAAAGAATTTTAACGGCTTTTGAGGAATAAGGAGGGGTAAATTTTGGCTAATATCAGGGAAATTCGTGAACGTATCGCAAGTATTCAGCAGATACTTAAAATCACTAATGCCATGTACCTTATTTCTTCCTCTAAACTCAAAAAAGCCCGTAAGTCTCTGGACGCTACCACACCTTACTTTGAAAAATTGCAGTCCACTATTGAAAGTATTCTGGAACATACACCACATACAAGACAATTCTATTTCGATAAAAGACAAGGAATTTCTGATGACAAGCGTAAAAAAGGCTATATAGTCATTACGGCTGATAAGGGTCTTTGTGGTAGCTATAACCATAATATTTTAAGATATACTGAACAAAAATTATCTGAAACTTCATATATTGATAACTGCTATCTGTTTGTCATGGGACACGTCGGCAGAATGTACTTTCAGAACAGAATGAAAAAAGATAAAACAGCTTATGTGGATGGGGAATTTCTCTATACTACACAAAATCCCACACTTTACAGGGCAAGGGAAATAGCGGAAATCGTTCTTGAAAAATTTGAAAAAAAAGAACTTGATGAAGTTTATCTCATCTACACACAGATGACAAATTCAAGTCAGTTTGAACCAAAAACAGTACAGTTATTGCCATTCAGCAGAAGACATTTAGGCAAGTCCGCCGACGGTACTATGAAAAAACTGCCTAAGGCATCATTCGTGCCGTCACCGGAAGAAGTTATGGCTTATTTAATTCCGAACTTTGCAAAAGGTATTATTTATGGTGCAATGGTTGAGGCTTTCTGTTGTGAACAGCAGGCACGCATGACCGCTATGGACGCCGCCACAAAAAGTGCAAAGGATATTATAAAAGACCTGTCACTTCTCTATAACCGTGCAAGGCAATCCGCTATTACACAGGAAATAACAGAAGTCTGTGGTGGTGCGGCAAGTATTGAGGAATAGCATAATGGAAAACATTTTTGATATGATTGAAAGACTCTGCCCCGACGGTGTGGAGTTCAAAACTTTAGGAGAGATTGCAACTATTGTACGTGGTGCTTCTCCACGTCCGATAAAAAACTTTATGACCGGTGATATAAATGGTATTCACTGGATAAAAATTGGTGATGTTTCACCTGAGTTAAAATATATTACAGACACTAAGGAATATATTACTATTGACGGAGCAAAAAAATCAAGATTTGTCTATAAGGGTGATTTTATACTTTCAAATTCAATGAGTTTCGGAAGACCATATATATTAAATATTGATGGTTGTATTCATGACGGCTGGCTTTCTTTAAGCAATTTTAAAGATTATGTTTCTGCTGATTATCTTTATTATATTTTAATATCATCTGACATACAAAATGAAATGAGAAAAAAAGCGTCATTTGGCGGTGCTGTAAGTAATTTAAATGCTGATATAGTAAGAGGCATAAAAATTCCTGTACCGCCTGTAGAGGTACAGCGTGAAATCGTCAGAATACTTGACGAATATTCCCAAAAAGTCACGGCTTTACAGCATGAACTTGAAAAAGAGCTTGATTTAAGAAAAAAGCAGTATTCATATTATCGGGATAAACTTTTAACTTTCGGCAGTGATGTGGAATATAAAATACTGGGGGAAGTTATTGTATCTCTTAATACGGGCTTAAATCCTCGAAAATTCTTTAAACTTAATACCGATGATGCTACAAATTACTATATTACTATTCGTGAGATAAAAAATGGGAAAATTCTTCCTACTGAAAAAACAGACAGGATAAATGATGAAACATTAAAGTTATGTAATAATCGTTCTAATCTCGAAATAGGTGATATATTATTTTCAGGTACTGGAACAATCGGAGAAACTGCAGTAATTACAGAAAAACCGACAAATTGGAATATAAAAGAAGGAGTATATGCAATAAAACCTATCAAAAATAAAATATTGCCGTTTTTTCTGCATTATTTATTACAGAGTGAAAAAATTAAAACAGCATATATGAAAAAAGTTGCAGGTGGTACGGTGAAAAGTATTCCGATGGCTGAAATGAAAAAACTAATTATTCCAGTTCCGCCAATTGAGGAACAGGAAAGAATAGTAAAAATACTTGACCGCTTTGATACCCTCTGTAACGACCTGACAAGCGGTATACCTACTGAAATATTTGCCCGAAAAAAACAATACAAATACTATCGTGACAAGATATTTGACTTTAAAAGGAGGTAAAGAAACAACAAAATGGATAAAGGTAAAATAACTCAGGTTACAGGACCTGTAATAGATGTTGAATTTCCGGCAGGAAAACTCCCTATGATTAGAGATGCACTCACTGTTGAAGTGGACGGCAAAAAACGTGTAATGGAAGTCGCACAGCATATGGGAAATCATATCGTCCGCTGTATAATGCTTGCGACAAGTGAGGGTTTAAGTAAAAATATGGAAGTTACTTCCACAGGTGCGTGTATAAAAGTACCCGTCGGTGAAAAGACTTTAGGAAGAATGTTTAACGTCCTTGGTGAACCTATTGACAAAAAAGGTGATACCGGTGCTTCTGAATACTGGGAAATCCACAGAAAAGCCCCGACTTTTCAGGAACAAAGCCCCGTTGTTGAAATCCTTGAAACAGGAATTAAAGTTATTGACCTTATAGCTCCATATGCTAAGGGTGGTAAGATAGGACTTTTCGGTGGTGCTGGTGTCGGAAAAACTGTTCTTATTCAGGAACTTATAAGAAATATCGCCACTGAACACGGTGGTTACTCAATTTTTACCGGAGTTGGTGAGCGTTCCCGTGAGGGTAATGACCTATGGAACGAAATGCAGGAATCGGGCGTTATCAGTAAAACCGCCCTTGTTTTCGGACAGATGAATGAACCACCTGGCTCTCGTATGAGAGTTGCACAGACCGGTCTTACTATGGCAGAGTATTTTCGTGACCGTGAACACAAAGATGTACTTTTATTTATTGACAATATTTTCAGATATGTTCAGGCTGGTTCGGAAGTATCGGCACTTCTCGGACGTATGCCGTCAGCAGTTGGATATCAGCCGACACTTGCAACGGAAGTCGGAGAACTTCAGGAGCGTATAACCTCCACAAAAAACGGCTCTATCACGTCCGTACAGGCTGTATACGTTCCGGCAGACGACCTCACAGACCCTGCACCTGCTATTACATTCGCACACCTTGATGCCACAACAGTATTGTCACGTAAGATAGTTGAACAGGGTATTTATCCGGCTGTTGACCCACTGGAGTCAAATTCACGTATTCTTGAACCGGAAGTAGTCGGTGAGGAACATTATTCCGTTGCACGACGTACACAGGAACTTTTGCAGAAATACAAGGAATTACAGGATATTATAGGCATTCTTGGCATGGAAGAACTCGATGAGGCAGACAAACTCGCTGTATATCGGGCAAGAAAAATACAGAAGTTTTTGTCACAGCCGTTCAATGTTGCGGAAAACTTCACTGGATTAAAGGGAAAATACGTTCCACTCAAAGATACAATTGAAGGCTTCAATGCAATTATAAACGGTGATATGGACAAATATCCTGAATCTGCATTCCTTATGGCTGGCACGATTGACGACGTTATAGCAAAAGCCAAAGAAATAGGCGAATAAGGGGGATTTCATATGGCTAAGTCATTTCACCTTGAAATAATCGCCACTGACAGAGTTTTCTATGAGGGTGACTGTGAACACCTTGTCATAACGGCTATTGATGGTCTTATAGGCATTATGTATGGTCATGAACCGCTTGTCACTTCACTGCCCACCGGAGAACTAAAATACATGGTGGACGGTCAATGGCGTTATGCTGCTATATCGGAGGGATTTATACAAGTTATGCCAGAGTCTTCAATAATTCTTGCCGATTCGTGCGAACTGCCGGAGGAAATCGACATAAAACGTGCAGAAGAAGCTCGTGAACGTGCAGAAGAACAATTGAGACAGAAACAAAGCATAATGGAATACTACCATACACAAGCGGCTCTCAACAGGGCTATGAACAGACTGAAAATATCACAGAAACATTTTAAATAAATTATTAAGAAATTTTTCATATCTACTTGACTTTTTACTGATTATATAGTAAAATAATATTAATTGTCATACAGACAGAACAAATTATATTTTCAGGAGGCATGACCGTGAAAAAGATTGGAAAATCTACTTTCTTCATTGTTGTTGCTTTAATCATGCTGTTTGCTGTGTCGTCTGTAATCGGTTTTGATTACCTTTACGGCGATAACACAACAACCGTTATCAAGGGCGTTGACGATATCCGTCTTGGAATTGATATCAAAGGCGGTGTTGACGTTACCTTTGCTCCGGCTGATGGTGCTGAGGCTACTCCGGACCAGCTAAAAGCTGCAACGGCTATTATCGATACGCGATTATCGAC
The DNA here is from genome assembly GCA_947176345.1 of uncultured Ruminococcus sp. GTDB lineage: Bacteria > Bacillota > Clostridia > Oscillospirales > Ruminococcaceae > Ruminococcus. The sequence goes on along the minus strand of CAMWQI010000012.1, from coordinate 2,518 downwards.
ACTCGGTATAACGGACAGCGAAGTTTACAGCGATGAAAAAAGTGACAGAATCATTGTGCGTTTCCCGTGGCAAGCCGGTGAGAGTGACTTTGACCCGTCGGCATCTGTAAAGGAACTCGGTGAAATGGCAAGCCTTACTTTCCGTAAGGGTACAGACTCTACCACCGACGAAGATGGAAACACTATTCCTACCGGTGAAATCGTTCTTGAGGGCGGTGATATAGCTAATGCAAGAGCTGTATACCGTGCAAATGACGACTCCGGAACGTATGAAAACCTTATTGAACTTAATCTTAATCCATCTGGTAAGAGCAAATTTGCTGAGGCTACTGCTGAACTTGCCGGAACTGGTACGCCTATTTCCATATGGATGGATAATACTATGATTTCTTATCCTACTGTAAATAGTGCTATTACCGATGGCAGTGCGGTTATTACGGGTAATTTCACAGATGAGTCCGCTAATAAACTGGCTAATCAGATTAATTCAGGTGCATTGCCTTTCAAGCTTGAAACAACAAGTTTTAAGACAATTGACCCCACAATGGGTGAGGGTTCACTTGATGCTATACTTCTTGCGGCACTTATTGCATTTATATTCATTGCAATATATATGATATGCCTTTACCGTCTGCCCGGTTTTGTTGCAGTTATTGCACTTTGCGGACAGATTGCGGGCAGTATTGCCGTTATTTCGGGCTGGTTCGGATTTATGAACGGCTCAACGCTTACAATACCTGGTATTGCTGGTATAATCCTTGCTGTCGGCATGGGTGTTGATGCAAACATCATTACTGGTGAACGTATCAAGGAAGAAATACAGTCCGGAAAATCCCTTGATTCCGCTATAAAAGTGGCTTATAAAAGGGCATTCTCTGCTATTCTTGATGGTAATGTAACTAATGTTATCATTGCTATTATACTTATGGGAGCTTTCGGTGTTCCGACAAGTTTCTTCTCAAAAATCCTCAACAAGACTATTTTCTTCATGTTTGGTGCAACCGCTGAAGGTGTTGTTTACTCATTCGGTATCACACTCCTTGCCGGTGTTGTACTTAACTTTATTATGGGTGTATTCCTTTCAAGAGTTATGGTTACATCACTTTCAAAGTTTAAGTGTTTCCAGAATAAGAAACTCTATGGCTACAAGGAAAAAGCTAAGGAAACAAAGTCTTATGATTTCTGCTCAAAGAAAAAGATGATTTTAGGTATACTTATCGGTGTTGTAGTAGTTTTTGCCGGTGGTCTGATTGTAAGAGGTGGCGGAAACTTTGCACTTGAATTTAGTGGCGGTACTATGATTACTTACGACTATACAGGCGAAATTGACACAAATAAGGCGGAAGATATCGTGCATGACATTGTGGATGTTCCTGTAAGTGTACGTAAGGGCGAAAGCATTGATTCAAGTGGTAAGCAGATTATAGTTTCTTTCACATCTGAACAGGGTCTTAATGTTGACAGACAGGTTGAAATGACTAACGCACTTCAGGCAGAATTTCCGGACAGCAACATTGTGCTTTTCGACTCAACAGATGTAAGCCCATCTTCCGGACATGAATTTCTTTTGAAATGTCTTGTCGCTGTAATCTTTGCGGCAGTTATAGTAATAATCTATATTGCTATACGTTTCCGTAAGATAGGTGGCTGGTCTGCCGGTGTATGTTCAGTGCTTGCACTTCTGCATGACCTTATTGTTGCAATTGCTGTATCGGTTCTTTTCGGCTTTGAGTTCAATTCAAATACCGTTGCGGTAATCCTTACTATTTTAGGTTATTCAATCAACAATACTATCGTTATTTACGACCGTATCCGTGAAAATCAGAAACTTATGCCAAAGGCTTCACTTAATGAACTTATCAACGCTGGCTGTTCACAGTCAATGACACGTTCAATACGTACTTCAATCACAACAATTGCCACTATGCTTGTAGTAACTATCGTCGTGGCAATAAGCGGTTACAGCTCACTGCTGACATTCTCAGTACCGCTTATGTTCGGACTTATTTCAGGTACTTACTCATCAATCTTTGTAGCACCTGTTGCATGGTCATGGTGGAAAGCACGTTCTGCTGAAAAATCAGCATAATTATTAAAAGAACTGTCTCAGGGCAGTTCTTTTTTTGAAAGCAAATTAATTAATATATTTAACTAATTTGCTTGAAAAAGAACGGATAAAAAATATCCGTTCTTGTTATATTTATCCTTGTGTGGAGTTTTTAGCATATTTTGTTGCAATTAATGATGCATCAATAGCATTTACACATCCGTCTTTGTTTACATCACCATAAGCGTACATATCTTCAATCTGTTCTTCTGTATAATCGTAGAATGCATTAAAATCGTCTGTTAAATCTATTCTCTGCTCATTTTCTACCCAAATTACTTTATGGTCGTCTTTTTCGTTTTCAGGACTTCTTGTAGAAAGATATGCATAATACAGTGAAACCAAAGTAGCATCTCTTGCATCAACAAAACCGTCGTGGTTTACGTCGCCAATTCCACCAAGCTGAGTGTA
>CAMWQI010000011.1 GCA_947176345.1 uncultured Ruminococcus sp. | reverse complement strand
GGCATAGCTAACGCAGATATGGACGGCGACGGCGTAACTGCTATGGACGCTCTTAAAATACAGGAAATAGCAATAAACAAATAATTATAAAAGATAAAGGATGTACTTTCAAGAGTACGTCCTTTTTTGCTGGAAAAATTACTTGTTTACTTTCTTTACGTTGGTACGACCGAAAATATAGTCTGTAGAAACCTCGTAGAAGTCAGCCAAAGTAAGAAGATGTTCAATGGGAATTGTCTGAAAACCACGTTCATACCGTGAATAAACAGTCTGCTTTGTTTTAAGGATTTCCGCAACTTGTGTTTGATTCATGTCCTTATCCTCACGCAAATCCCTTAGTCTTTGAAAATACATAAAAATCATTTCCGTCATTTGTAGAATATGCTGATTTTTCTGAAAAAAACCAGCTCTACATTGACTTTAGCATATTTTTATGATATAATGTAAATTATAGTACTGATAAGTGTTATAAGTGCTGTTCAAAGAAAAAGAAAATAATGTTATTGAGAATGTCTTATATTGAAATTCAAAGTCTAATCAAGAAACAACACAATATGAAAAAGGAGGTAAAAAATGGAGATAATAGGAAGTATACTTTTATTATTAATGATAATATATGCTATAGGTTCTTTCGATGATTGGACTCATGGAAGAAAAAAATAATAGTAACAGATTTTTCCAATGTATTATAAAACTATAATTAATTGGAGATAAAAAATATTATTGTATATTCACTGTGCTGATATGGAGGATACTACATGAATTATGATGAATGGATTGAAAAAGCTAATGAATTTATTGAGATGTTACATTATGGTGATGAATTTACACTTAAACAATTATTAAATGGCTGTGGCTGGTGTACACTCTCAAAAGATAATAGAATAGGATTTGGAAAATACTTTAAAAATAAGGTACAAAATGATAATATCCCAAATATAATAATTATATCTGGTACAGGTACATCAAAATATAGAAAAATTAAAAAAAAGGATTGATAAAATGGAAGAAGTAATTTTAAAAGCTAAAATTGAGTTTAAAAACGTAGCTATATTAGTAATATCTATCATTATTGCTATTATTGGTCTCATTATAATCAGAGGCAATATTGGATATTTTTCTTGGAATCATAATCCTGATATACCATTTTTATTGTTGCTTAATTTATTAAGGTTAATTTTGATTGCGTTACCAGTTTATCTATTTACTATGAATTGTAGTATGAAACGTTGTTTTCTTCAGCTTACCAAAGATGGAGTAATCGGAAGTAGAAAATATCTTTTTTCAAGTAAATTTTTGCAACTGCCGATTGAAAAAGTGGACAGTATTTTAATAGAAAACAGAATTATAGATAAAATTTTAGGCGGTCAAACAATTGCAATTCGTTCTGCATCAGGTTTGATACGTTTCATATGTATTCAGAACGCTTCTGAATTTGTTGATAAAACTTTGGAAATAATAAAGGCTTATAAAGAATTAAATCAGCCTGCTGATGCAAATATTTCAACAAATACAAGCGGTGACAATCTTGAACAAATCAAGAAGTTAAAAGAAATGCTGGACAGTGGCATTATCACACAGGATGAATTTGACACAAAGAAAAAACAGCTTTTAGGATTATAAAATCATAAAAAGGAGGATTTTTATCAATCTGTCTTTTATTATGCACAAAAAAAGACTGTCCCGCCGTGAAGCGAAACAGTCTTTTATATTTATGCTATGGAATTAACCCATAATAACTTCAACTTCATGAACACCGTCAGCAAATGCAGGGATAACATTTCCCTCTACTGCATTGCCGTCAACATTCATAGCCTTAACACCCTTGCAAACGTGGTCAGGGTTCTTTACAGTGATGTTGTATTCAGCACCACGGAACTTTCTTGTAGCTGTGAAGCCGTTCCATTCATGCGGAATAGACGGGTCAACCTTAAGACCATTCCAGTCAGCAGCAAGTCCGAGAATATACTGGGAAATAGCCACCATATTCCATGCAGCTGTACCGGTAAGCCAAGAGTTTTTACCCTCACCGAATCTGCTTGCGTCCTTGCCGGCAATCATCTGACCATATACATATGGTTCAGTCTTGTGGAGGTCGGAAATTTCCTCATTGAAAGCAGGTGCAATCTTTGAATAATATTCAAATGCCTTGTCACCACGACCAGCATAAGCCTCAGCACAGATAATCCATGCATTGTTGTGTGTAAAGATACCAGCATTTTCCTTATAACCACCCGGATATGTTGAAATTTCACCATACTGGATATAGTACTTTGTAAATGCAGGGTTATTGAGAACAAGACCATACTTTGTATTAAGATACTTGTCGATAGAGTCAAGAGTCTTGATATCTGCACCCTCTTCCTTACCGATTTCAGACATAACAGCAAAGCCCTGTGGTTCAATGAAGATTTTGCCCTCTTCACATTCCTTTGAACCCATCTTGTTGCCCTCTGAATCGTAAGCACGGATAAACCAATCACCATCAAATGCAGATTCCATAACACTCTTCTTCATCTTATCGATTTCAGCCTGTGCCTTTTCTGCTTCGTCGTCCTTGCCAAGATGCTTGAGAATAGCAACATAGTTAGGACCAGCGTATGTAAAGAGTGTAGCAACCATTACAGACTCAGCAACCTTTGAATAGCCACCCTCTGCTGCGAATTTCGGGTTAGTGTAGGTCTGGAAGCTCTCACCTGGTGTATCTGAATAGCATGAAAGATTGATACAGTCATTCCAGTCAGCACGCATAGCAAGTGGGAGATTATGAGGACCAAGATTATTTATAATCTTATAGAAAGAAACTTTGAGGTGGTCAAGCATTGGCTTAGCCTTTGACTCATCGTTATCATACGGAACCATTTCGTCAAGAATTGACCAGTCGCCAGTTTCCTTGATGTAAGCGGAAACAGAAAGAATCATCCACAGCGGGTCATCGGAGAAGTCACCACCAATATCGGAGTTACCTTTCTTTGTAAGTGGCTGATACTGGTGATAGCAACCACCATCTTCAAGCTGTGTGGAGGCAATATCAATAATACGCTGTCTTGCTCTGTCCGGAATCTGATGTACAAAACCGAGTATATCCTGATTTGAGTCACGGAAGCCCATTCCACGACCGATACCACTTTCAAAGTATGATGCAGAACGTGAGAGGTTAAATGTAACCATACACTGATACTGATTCCAGATATTAACCATTCTGTCAACTTTATCATTAGGTGTATTTACGTTGATAATTCCGAGGAGCTTATCCCATGTAGCCTTAAGTTCAGCAAGACCAGCGGAAACCTTTTCAGGTGTGTTGTACTGTTCAATCATTGCAAGGGCTTTTTCCTTGTTGATTGTAACGCCGTCTGCCTCAAACTTCTTATCAACAGGCATTTCAACGTAACCGAGTACGAAAATAAGAGTCTTTGATTCGCCAGGAGCAAGAGTTATCTTCTTGTAGTGTGAGGCAACAGGTGACCAGCCATCAGCGAATGAGTTATTAGCAACACCAGCAACAACAGCCTGTGGGTCATTGAAACCATTATAGAGACCGATAAATGAATCTCTGTCTGTATCATAACCATCTATTTCGTCGTTTACGGTATAGAATGCGAAATGGTCACGTCTGTCTCTATACTCTGTCTTGTGGTAGATAGTAGAACCTACAACTTCAACACGACCTGTTGAGAAGTTTCTCTGGAAGTTTGTGCAGTCGTCCTGTGCGTCCCACAGACACCATTCAGCGAATGAGAAGAAAGAGAATGTTTTTTCTTCACTGCTTTCATTGGTAAGTACAACCTGCTGAACTTCACCGGCATAATTCTGCGGAACAAAGAAAGTAACTTCAGCTTTGAGATTGTTTTTCTTACCTGTGATGATTGTATAACCCATACCGTGACGGCATTCATAGGAATCAAGCTCTGTCTTTACAGGTGACCAACCAGGATTCCAGATTGTACCGTTTTCGTTGATGTAGAAATAACGACCACCCATATCGATAGGCACGTTATTGTAACGGTAACGTGTTATTCTTCTGAGACGTGCGTCCTTGTAGAAAGAATAGCCACCAGCTGTATTGGAAATCAGTGAAAAGAAATCCTGTGTACCGAGGTAGTTAATCCATGGATAAGGTGTTTTGGGGGTATTGATGACATATTCCTTGTTAGCGTCATCAAAAAAACCGAACTTCTGCATAGTTTTTACTCCTTTATTAATTCATTGTAAACTTTTTTTGAAGTTTTATAAAAAGCGATTGTTCACCGCATTTTTAAACATTATATCACACTTTTTATTTTATTACAATAGATTAGTGAAAAATTCCTATGTATTATTTTTCGTCAAATTTTTGTGCATTTTCAACAAAAAGCGATATAATGCCTGTTAACTTATTATTTTAAAGATTATTATTTGCTGAAAAATCTCTGATGTGTCTTGTATGTGCAGTCAGGTTTTATCTCAACATAGCCTGTCATATCAGCCGGAAGTGTAAGGTTAGGTGCATCAATCATAGCCGTCATAGGTTCTGGACAGAAATAATGATTGAATCCCCTGTCATTCCAGATAATCCAGAATTTATATTCATCAGATACTTCATAGCAAAGTTTTTTACCGCTTGCAACATCTTCAGCAATTACGCCATGGAACTGCTGTCCGTCAAGGGTTGTATACTCACCGAAATACATATCATTGTCTACTACCTGTAAAACAGGGCATTTTGTGCCGTTTTTGTATTCAAGGTCATAGGCTTCAGGTGAACGGAGTACTTCAGTAGGCAGACAGCGTTCATTAAGTTCACATTTCTTGCCGACCGGCACAGTAAGTCTGATATCACTTTCCTTTGCACCATCCACGAATGGTGCATTGATAGTTGTATGCGAGGCAAGAGACATAGGCAGTACAACGTCCGAATTATTTGTAAACTTAATATTCTGTTCAAGACCGTGTTCAGAAAGTGTGAAAGTATATTCAGCAGTGAATTTTACAGGCAGATACTGGAAAAATTCGTCTCTTTCGTCATAGACATAGCGTGTGACAAGCCATGCACAGTTAGCGTCTGCATTGTATTCAACTATTTCATGTTCACGCTTATGCAAAAATCCGTGAATATGGTTATTGTAGGGGGCTTTTTCATTCACGGGAAGATGATATACAGCATCGGAAGTTTTAAGCACACCGTCAGCAAAACGGTTAGGGAGATAAAGTGTAGGAAGTCCCCATACTTCAGCGGACTGCTTTATATCGTCGGCTGTATTGTCGGGATTGAAACGGAAAAACTCCATATTATTCTTGGTATCACGGAGACGGATTACATTAGAGCCGACCTCATAGGCAATAAGAGCCTCATAACCGCCAGCCATAAGCCTTACGCACGTAAGACCATTGAAATTGAAAAGCTGTGTTGAATTATTCATTTTAAACATATCCTTTCATTAAAAAATTATCTTCTTATTATGTAAGTTTTGATGTTAAAAGCATCTTGTGCGGTAACAGTGTATTCTGATATGTAAACACTTATTAATTTCATACACCCATAAAATGCCTTTTTGCCTATTTCAATAACGCTGTCGGGGAATGTTATACTTTTAAGCTTGTCACAATGCCAGAATGCAAAGTCTCTTATTTTGGATAATCCTTCATGTATTTCTATACTTTCAAGATTTCCACAGTACCAAAATGCATTTTCACATATTTCCATAACACTTTCAGGTATTTCTATACTTGTAAGATTTTTACAATAAGCAAATGCCCCTTCTCCTATATCCATAACGCCATCAGGAATTTTATAGCTTTTATCTTTCCTTCCGGTAGGATAAGAAATTAATTCCAATTTTGACTTGCTGAAAAGAACACCATTTTCACTGCAATAACACTGATTGTATTTATCCACTTCAATAAAATTAAGATTTTCACAAAAACCAAATGCTCTTACACCTATATCTATCACGCTGTAAGGCAGTTTTATACTTTCAAGACTATCACAACCATAAAACGCCCCATTTCCTATTTTGGTTACACTATCGGAAATTTCTAAACTTTTCAGGTTCTTACAGCCGATAAATGCTTCATCATTTATTTCTTTCACACTTTCAGGTATTGTTACACTTTCAAGACTGTTACACCAACGGAATGCTTTTTCACCTATTTTTTCCACGCTGTCAGGAATAGCAACACCTGTGGCGTTTCCGTTATATTTTATAAGCACACCATTTTTAATTTCAAAATTAATCATATATCAGTCCATACGGTTTTCCATGTCTGTGTATTCATGCATAGGTGAAATAGCCTTGTATGCAGGACGGATAATTTTATTTGAGTTTATAAGTTCCTCAATTCTGTGTGCAGACCAGCCGGCAATTCTTGAAACTGCAAAAAGTGGTGTAAAAAGTTCATCCGGAATGCCTAACATTCTGTAAACAAATCCGCTATAGAAATCGACATTAGCACAAACACCCTTGAAAATACGTCTTTCACCGGCAATAACTTCCGGAGCGAGTTTTTCAACGAGTGAATATAATGCAAATTCGTCATGTCTGTTCTTTTCTGCGGAGAGTTTTTCAACAAATCCCTTGAAAACCTTCGCACGGGGGTCGGACTGTGAGTATACAGCGTGTCCCATACCATAAATAAGTCCGGCATGGTCAAACGCCTCTTTATGCAGTAATTTTTTCAGATAAGCCCTTACTTCGTCTTCGTCCGTCCAGTCCTTGACATTTTCTTTCATGTCATCGAACATCATAGCGACTTTGATATTTGCACCGCCGTGTTTTGGACCTTTTAAAGAACCCAATGCCGCTGCTATTGCTGAATATGTATCAGTGCCGGACGACGACACAACGTGTACTGTGAATGTAGAGTTATTACCGCCACCGTGTTCAGCATGGAGAACAAGTGCAAGGTCAAGAATACGTGCCTCAAGTTCAGTGTACTTTTTATTCGGACGGAGCATATAAAGAAGATTTTCAGCAATAGAAAGTTTCGGGTCAGGGTCATGGAAAAAGAGACTTCCGCCACTGTTGTAATATTTATAGGCATTGTAGCCATAAACTGCAAGTACAGGGAAAAGCGTTATCAGTTCAATGCACTGTCTCATGACGTTAGGAATGGAAATATTATTAGCGTCGTCGTCATAAGAATAGAGTGCAAGTACGCTTTTGGCGAGGGTATTCATCATATTGTTGCTGGGTGCTTTCATGATGACATCTCTTGTAAAAGTAGTCGGCAATTCACGGAAATCAGCGAGAATCTGTTTAAATTCAGTGAGTTCGTGTTCAGACGGCATAGTGCCGAAAAGGAGCAGGTAAATTGTTTCCTCAAAACCGAAACGTTTTTCCTTGATAAAGCCGGAGACGATATCTTCAACATCAATACCCCTGTAATAAAGTTTTCCGTCACCATGATTTGACATACCATCGCCCGTATCAAGAACCTTTATAGTACTGATGTTGGTAAGTCCGGCAACAACACCATTGCCGTCGAGGTCACGAAGACCACGTTTAACATCATACTGCATATAGAGTTCAGGGTTAATCTTGTAACCGTCCATAGATTTGTCAGCGAGTTTCCGTATCTCCGGAGTAACAGATGAAAATTTATAATTCATAATATCGTCATCCCTTTCTTTTTCTTAAAACTTTTTATAGATAATATATAATTATAACATATTTCAACAAACTTGTCAAGCATTTGGCGAAAGTAAAAAGCAATTTCCCCAAAAAACAAAACGTAATAAAATAATTTTATAAATTACTGTTGCAAATCGATTAACAATATGATATATTTAATAATAACATGATTATTATGAGGAGTGGTATATTTGGAATCAACAGAATATAAATGTCCCAACTGCAATGCCGGTCTTACTTTTATGCCAGATACACAGAAATTCGGCTGTGAATACTGTGGAAGTGAGTTCACACTGGAGGAAATGCAACAGATTAATGCTGAAACTCCCGATACTTCCCCGACTGAATCGAACATACAGCAACAACAGGAATTTGAAGAACATACTAATTTATATCATTGTGCAAGCTGTGGTGCTGATATTATCGCCGACGACGAACAAACAGCACTTTTCTGTTATTATTGTCATAATCCTATAATACTTGCCGGAAAACTCACCGGAAAATACAAACCCGATAAAGTAATAGGTTTCCGCTATACAAGAGAAAATGCCGTAAACGGTTTCAAAGACTGGATTAACAAGAAATGGTTTGTACCTGAAAATTTCAAGTCACAAGAACAGATTGAAAAAATGACTGGACTTTATGTACCTTTCTGGATTTCCGACTGTAAAATGAAAGCTGATTTAAATGGTATCGGCAAACAGACACGCTCATGGACTTCCGGCGACTATCGTTATACGGAAACAAAAGAATTTAGCGTAATTCGTCAGGCGGATATTTCAGCAGAAGGCATTCCGGCAGACGGTGCAAGCAAAATTGAAGATGCACTCATGGAGGCTATAGAGCCGTTTGATTATGGGGATTTGAAAGAATTTTCCATGTCATATCTCAGCGGATTTTTTGCCGATAAATTCGATGTTGACAAACCAGAAGTATTTCCACGTATACGTGAAAGAGCGTCACAAGCCGGAAAGAAGATAGTCCATGACAGCATAAAAGGTTATTCATCATTTACGGTCAGCAGTGAATCATACAAAATTATGAATACAAAATGGGAGTATGTAATGCTCCCCGTATGGTTCATGACATACAATTATAATGACAAGATGTATGAATTTGCACTTAACGGACAGACCGGAAAACTTGCAGGCACACCACCTCTTGACAAGTCAAAGTTAAAGCTTTTCTGTTCAGCTATCGGATTGGCAGTAGCTATAGTCGGATTTCTGATTGGAGGTGCATTATTATAATGAAAAAATCAGTTCTTGTTATAATAAATATAGTACTTATTGTTTTAATGTTCGGTGTTCTTGCCATACAGTCATTGTCAAAGACAGATGTTGCAAAAGGTTTTGACGGAAATTATATAAACAGTAATTTCCTTGATAATACCGGACTTGTTGAAAATCCTGATGAACTAACCACACTTGTTCAGCAGACAGCACAAAAACTTGAAATGAATATCTTCATATATTCTGCCGGAACATCAGACAGTTACCGGAGTGACTATGATATAGAGCAGTTCGCTGATAATTACTATGACGAAATTTATGGTAAAGACACAGATGGAGTTTTCTATTATATGGACGTTTCCGGACGTTCACCTGCTTGCGACCGCATTTCCACAAGCGGTAAGGCGATACTTACATATCAGAAAAATATAGAAAATATTTTCACACGCCTTGACAATTATCTTCCGGCTTCCAAAGAGCCCGTCAAGGCTGAACACATTGAAAACGCTGTAAAAGGCTTTTTATCGGCTTTAGAGGACTATAGCACCTATAAGCCAAGCAGTTTGGAATATTATCATGATGAGTCTTCCGGAAAATATATGTTTATGAAAAATGGTGAGTTTGTCGTATCAAAACATAAACCACTGATATTTAATATAATTCTTATGATAGTATTTCTTGTTGTGGGAGCTGTTGTGGCAGTGATTACATATTTTGTGACGGCAAGTAACTATAAATTCAAGAAAAGTCAAAATTCAGTTATATATGCACGAAATGAAAACACTTTATTCCGTAGAAAAACAGATACATTTATCCGTACATACACCACAAAACACAAAATTGAAACGAGTTCCGGTGGAAGTGGACGTTCCGGTGGTGGTGGTCATAGTGGCGGAGGTCACGGCGGTGGAAGTCATCACAGATAAAAAAACAAGGTGGTAATAATGAAAGATTATACTGAAATATTCTCAAAGGCAATAGATTTGTCGTCAGGATATGATATTAAAAAAATATCCAATATAATAAATTCAATCGGTGATAATTATTGCGGTGAAGATGGTGAATGGGGTGAATATTTCTGGTATCTTCTGTGTAAAGAAATACCGGATAATATGATTGTAGATATATACGGCTATTTGTCAAAAAATTATCCGATAGCTCTGATTAAAGAAAACTGTCCGGAAATAATTAAACATACTCTTGAAAAAAACAACATACTTGTAACTGAATTTGAAGAGCCTATGTCTTGTAATGAAGATATATTACGGAATTATGTTTGCAGAAGCAGACGTATAATTGACGAGAATGCTTTTCTGAATAACGGCGATTTTTCTTTTGATGACGAAAGATTTGATATGATACTTTACCGTATTGAAACAGGCAGTCATTTCTATGTTGACGCTGGAAATTTTATGTTTGATGATATTTATGCAGTATGGTAAAATTAAAAAACGGACGGTTTATATCCGTCCGTTTTGTTTATTCAGTTATTCATGCCGATTTCAATAGCTTTGAAATTATTTTCAATAAGATGTGCCTTTGTGGGCGGAACGACTTTTTCAATAGCCTTTTTCATGGTATCAAGTGTGAAAATATTAGTTTCTTCGATAAGTTTACCAAGCAGAATTATATTAGAACCACCTTTTAAAGCATTGTCTTCCGCAAGCTGTGAGGACGGTATATAATGACATTCAACGTCTGTACGCTCACACTTTGAGTCAATCAAGGTACTGTCCACGAAAATTTTACCGTTTGGCTTTACAGCGTCAACGAATTTGTCAAATGATGGCTGATTCATTGCTATGAGAATGTCCGGAGTCAGTACAAGCGGTGAACCTATTGGCTCATCGGAAATACATACGGAACAGTTAGCTGTACCACCACGCATTTCCGGTCCATACGATGGCAACCAAGAAAGTTCCTTGTTGTCCATAAGTCCACAGTAAGCAAGGATTTTACCGGCAAAAAGTACACCTTGTCCACCAAATCCGGCAAGAACTATTTCAGTAGTCATTATTTGTTGCCTCCTTCCGCTGTAATGTCCTTATAAACTCCGAGCGGATAATAAGGTATCATTTCGTCCTGAAGTCTCTTTATAGCCTCAACCGGTGACATACCCCAGTTAGTAGGACAGGTTGAAAGAACTTCGACTATTGAAAGTCCACGTTTTTCCTTCTGATTTTCAAAAGCCTTTCTTATAGCCTTTTTAGTCTCACGGATATGTGGTACTGTATCTACTGCTACACGTTGTGCAAGTGCCGTACCGGTAAGCGTTGAGAGCATTTCGCATACTCTTACAGGATATCCGGCAAGTTCAGGGTCACGACCATATGGTGTAGTCTGTGTAACCTGTCCCGGAATGGTAGTAGGTGCCATTTGTCCACCGGTCATGCCGTAGATAGTATTATTTATGAATATAATTACAATATTTTCGCCACGGGTAGCAACATGAACAGTTTCAGCCGTACCGATAGCAGCAAGGTCACCGTCACCCTGATATGTAAATACAAACTTATCGGGATTGGTTCTCTTTACACCTGTTGCAACCGCCGGAGCTCTTCCGTGCGGTGCTTCAATCATATCACAATTGAAATAATCGTAAGCCATTACGGAACAGCCAACCGGACATATACCGATTGTATCACCCTCAATGCCCATTTCATCGATTACTTCACAGATAAGTCTATGAACTATACCATGTGTACAACCCGGACAGTAATGCGTGGGAACGTCAATAAGTGACTTTGGTTTTTCAAATACAATAGCCATTATTCAGCACCTCCGACTTTCTTAATTTCCTCCAGAATTTCCGCCGGAGTAGGAATAACACCGCCTGTACGTCCAAAGAAGTGGACAGGCTTTGAACAGTTTATAGCAAGTTTAACATCATCAATCATCTGTCCCATTGACATTTCAATATCAAGAAGACATTTTGCAGACTTGCAAGCCTCATTGATTTCTTTCACAGGGAAAGGCCATAAAGTCTTAGGTCTGAACATACCTGCTTTTATACCGATTTCACGGGCAGAATTTACAGCAGACTTTACAACACGTGCAGTTGCACCATATGCACAAAGAAGTATATCACAATCTTCAGTGAGATAAAGTTCAGCGTCTGTTTCCTCCGCCTTGACTTTTTCGTATCTCTCGAATCTGTCATATACGGAAGTCTGTAACTCATCCGGTTTGAGATAAAGTGAGTTTATAATATGATGTTCTCTCTTGTTGCCGTGACCGTTTGCAGCCCATGAAGATTTGTCATAGTCATTGACGGTTATTTCAGGGAATGAAACCGGTTCCATCATCTGACCTAAAAGACCATCTGCAAGAATCATAGCGGGCATTCTGTACTTGTCCGCACGGTCAAAAGCTGTAACAACCATGTCAACCATTTCCTGAACAGATGCTGGAGCATATACGAGTAAATGGAAATCTCCGTGACCGAGTGCCTTTGTTGCCTGCCAGTAGTCCGCCTGCGAAGGCTGAATACCTCCCAAACCTGGACCACCACGCTGAACGTTTATAATTACTGCTGGCAAATCTGAACCAGCAAGATATGAGATACCCTCACTTTTAAGCGACACACCTGGTGAAGAAGATGATGTCATAGCACGTACACCGGTAGATGCCGCACCAAGTACCATATTTATAGCAGCTATTTCAGATTCAGCTTGTAAAAAAACTCCGCCCGCCTTATGCATACGTTTAGCCATATATGCAGAAAGTTCTGTCTGTGGGGTAATCGGATAACCAAAAAAGCACTTACATCCGGCACGGATAGCGGCTTCAGCGAGTGCTTCATTGCCTTTCATTAAATTTCTTTCCAAAGCAAAAAAACTCCTTTCGATTATTTTTCAACTATAATAGCGCAATCCGGACACATTATGCCACACATTGCACAGCCTATACAAGCACTGTCATCTGTACAGACAGCATAAAAATATCCTTTTTTGTTGCGTTTTTCTTTCTGAAGTGAAACTATCTTTTTAGGACAGGCAGTCACGCACAACCCACAGCCCTTACAGCGTTCACTAATAACGGACATTTTAGCCATTAACTCAACTCCTTTCAGTAAAAGTATTATATTTCCCACAACGGCTTTACATAGATTTTAACGGGGTAAGCGTCGGGGGTATTGGTAAGTTCAGCACATTCCTCCGGAAATGTAGTAAATATAACCGGAAGACCCGTTCTGACAGATATTTCAGATGCAAATTCCGCTGAATTTTCCACAACATCAACATTAGTTTCTTTTCCAAGATTTGTATTGTTGACAATAGCAGTATGTTTCATTCGGGAAGCATTTTCAATCTCATACATAAGTGAAATTGCCTCATCAGGTGTGGCGGTAAGATAACGTCGCTGATTTATCACATAGAACATATCTACGTCATCGCCGTAAGCCGTGAGTGCCTCTGCATAGCGACCGAGTGCAACCGCTCCGGCATCGTCACCACCGACATCAATAATAAGACAGTCTTCACTTTTTGCAATCTGTTCAAGGTCAAACTGTATAGACGGTATATCAAGATTGCTGTTTGCGAAATCAGGTGCAATAAGCTTTATATTTTTTTCCGAAAATAATTCCCTGAAATCTGCTGTACGAAAATAAGGATTTACAATATCCAAATCAACAACCGCAACGGCTTTACCCTCATGGCTTGCCTGTACAGCAAGATTGACAGCAAGATTAGTTTTTCCGCTTCCGTAATGACCGGTAATAATAGTAATTTTTTTCATTAAAATCCTTTCCGCCAGAAAATTCCGGCACAGAAAAAAGTCTGTAAATAATATTATATCATATTATCCGGACAATTGCAAGATATTTATGCAAATCACAAAAAATCCCTCCGACTTTTCAGCCAGAGAGATTTTTCTTTGCGTAATTATTCTGCATCTGAATTTTTCTCGATGTAGGTAGCAATATCGCCTACAGTCTTGATTTCTTCAACAGCTTCATCGGGGATTGATACTTCAAATTCATCTTCGATAGTTGTGATAAGGTCAACAACATCAAGAGAATCTGCACCGAGGTCGTCCTGAATATTAGCCTCAAGTGTAACGTCGTCTTCTTCAACGCCAAGCTGTTCCACAATAATATTCTTGAGTTTCTCAAAAATCATGTTCATTTCCTCCTATAATATTTTATATCCGGTATGTAGTTCCGGAACTGAAAACGGGTCATTCTGTGAACTCACCGATTTTCCTAAACTTAGTATAACGTTCTTTTAGTAAAACGTCAATATCTTTTTCACATTTTTCTTGAATTTTATGTGACAAATATTCCTTAATATTTTCTGAAATTTTGTCTAAATCGTTATGTGCACCACCGAGTGGCTCTTCAATGACAGTTTCAGCAACGCCTAAATTTACCATATCTTCGGCAGTAATCATCATAATTTCGCTTGCTTCCTGTTCACGGGAAGCGTCTTTCCAGAGAATGCTTGCGAACCCCCGTGGAGACAAAACGGAATACTGTGCATTTTCAAGCATAGCAAGTTCATCGCATACACCAAGTGCTAATGCACCACCACTACCGGCTTCACCAAGAATAATAGATATAATAGGTGTACGGATAGTCATAAATTCTGCAATATTTTTAGCTATAGCCTCGCCCTGTCCTCTTTCTTCGTCGGGAACTCCACATGATGCCCCCGGAGTATCAATAAAACAAACAATAGGTCTGTGGAATTTTTCAGCCTGTCTTGCAAGTCTTAAAGCCTTGCGGTAGCCTTCAGGGTGTGGCATAGCAAAGTTACAGTTTTTGTTTTCATTTATATTGCGACCTTTTACCTGTGCAATTACTGTAACGGGCATATTGTCAAGGCGTGCAATACCACCTATAATAGCCTTATCGTCACCGAAAAGCCTGTCACCATGCATTTCATAGAAATCAGTGAATATCAATGGCAGATAGTCATTTACAGTCGGTCTGCCTTTTGCGTGAACAAGCTGAATGCGTTCCCATGCGGATTTGTTATTATCCATGTGTCAGACCTCCTTTCCCTGCGGATAGTAGCCATGGAGTTTCAGCAGATGAGAGAGTGTACTCCGCATTTTACGGCGTTCAACAATCATATCAACAAAACCTTTTTCATTCTGAAATTCCGCAAGCTGAAAATCATCAGGAAGTTTCTGTTTTATAGTACCCTCAATAACACGTCTGCCGGCAAATCCTATAAGCACTTTCGGTTCAGCAATAATAATATCGCCAAGTGATGCGAAACTTGCTGTAACACCACCCGTCGTGGGGTCGGTCATGACGGTTATGTAAAGACCTCCGCTTTCGCTGTGAAGCTTTACCGCACCGGAAGTCTTCGCCATCTGCATAAGGGAAACAATACCCTCCTGCATTCTTGCACCGCCCGACGCCGTGAACATTATAACAGGCAGTGAATTTTCTGTAGCATATTCAAAGGCACGGGCAATTTTTTCACCGGCAACACTGCCCATAGAACCCATCATGTAATGAGAATCCATTACGCCTATTACCACCGGAGAACCCTTTATAGTGGCTGTACCGGTAACAACGGAGTCTTTAAGACCGGTCTTTTCACGGATTTCAGACTGTTTTTCCTCATATTCCGGAAAGTTTATAGGATTTCTGCTTATCATATCCGCGTCAAATTCCCTGAAACTTTCCTTGTCTACAGTAATAGTAAGCCTTTCCTTTGCAGAAAGTCTGCCATGATAATTGCAGTTAGGGCATACCTTGTTTAACTCCTCATATCGTTCCAGTAATATATTTGTCTGACATCTGGGACATCTTACAACTTCATGTACTTCTTCTTCGTTGTCATTGAAACGTTTTTTTACAACGTTGAAAAAACCTTCAAACACTTTCAGACACCCCCATTATTTCTTTTTGTATTTTTCCATGTACCTGTTAAGGAAACCTATGTCATAGTTGCCATTTCTGAAATCAAGTTGCTTTATTATATCAAGCTGAAAATCTATATTAGTATCCACGCCCTCAACGATAAATTCAGATAAAGCCCATTTCATTTTCCGGATAGCGTCATCTCTGTCTGAACCATGTGCAATAAGCTTGCTAATCATGGAGTCATAATATGGCGTAATCGTATACCCCTGATAAACTGCACCATCAATTCTTATTCCAGGTCCACCAGGCATATAAAGTGCTGTAATAGTTCCCGGTGATGGTCTGAAATCAAGTTCCGGATTTTCGGCATTTATTCTGCATTCAATGGCATGACCTGTTATTTTTATATCGTTCTGTGTTATATTAAGAGGAAGTCCAGCAGAAATTTCAATCTGTGCTTTTACAAGGTCAACTCCGGTTACTTCTTCTGTTATGGGGTGTTCAACCTGAATACGTGTATTCATTTCCATAAAATAAAAATCACGGTTTTCGTCAACAAGAAATTCAATAGTACCGGCATTATAATAACCACACTGCTTAGCGGCAGTTACAGCTGCCTGACCCATTTTCTTTCTTAATTCCGGAGTTACTATAGGGCTTGGACATTCCTCAAGAACTTTCTGATTACGTCTTTGCATTGAACAGTCACGTTCACCAAGATAAACATAATTTCCATGTTTATCAGCCAAAATCTGTATTTCAACATGGTGCGGATTTATAAGGAATTTTTCAATATATACAGCATCGTCACCGAAATAATTTTTAGCTTCACGCTGTGCGGATTCCATTTGTGATTCAAGTTCTTCCGGACTGTCAACACGTCTTATACCACGACCGCCACCACCTGCCGATGCCTTGACCAGTACGGGATAGCCTGCTTTTTCGGCTACTGCCCTTGCCTCCTCAACGGACGATACAGCCCCCTCCGAACCCGGAATAACAGGCACACCAGCATTTTTCATAGTTTCCTTAGCGGCGGCTTTATTGCCGAGCATTTCTATAGAATTATACGAAGGTCCTATAAACACTATCCCGAATTTTTCGCATAAACGGGCAAATTCAGCATTTTCCGAAAGAAAACCAAAGCCAGGGTGAATAGCTTCCGCACCACAATTTATAGCTGCCTGAATAATAGCATTCATATTTAGGTAGCTGTCTTTTGTAGGCGGTGTGCCTATGCATATAGCCTCATCGGCAATTTGTGCATGGAGAGAATTTCTGTCCGCTGTCGAATAGACTGCAACACACCGGACACCGATTTCACGGCAAGCCCTTATAATACGGACAGCAATTTCACCTCTGTTAGCGATAAGAATTTTTTTAAACATTTTACTCATTATTTGTCACCATCAGTTACAACAAATGTAATTTCACATGAAACGGCTTTTTCACCGTCTACTGATGCAATAGCCTTGCCAGTGCCTACGGGTCCTCTTTGACGTATTATTTCCACTTCTAAATCAAGAATATCCCCCGGAACAACCTGTCTTCTGAATTTTGCCTTGTCTATACCACCGAAAAGACCTATTTTTCCCTTAAATTCCGGCTTTGAAAGCATACATACAGCACCAGCCTGTGCAAGCATTTCAATCATAAGCACCCCTGGTGTAACAGGATAATCCGGAAAATGACCCTTAAACCAGAAATCATCTTCTTTAATATATTTTCTTGCCTTGACTTTCACACCTACTTCCAGTTCCACAATTTCGTCAATAAGCAGAAACGGGTCGCGGTGCGGGATTATTTCCATAATCTGTTCTTTATTCATAACTATATTTGACATTTTATTGTCCTCCGTTCTGATTTTATCAAATCATGCCAGTTCTTCTTCTGCAAATTCAATCCATTTGCCTTCAGTATTACTGTAATATAATGCTATTGCGTCTATACCGTCATTCAGTACCTGTTCCCATGAAACAGTTTTACCATTGCTAAGAATACAGTTTCCGTTTTCGTCGAAATTATAATATTCTTTTTCCTGTTCATAGTCAATTTCATAAAACAAATCAATACGGATTTTGCAAGGTGAAAAATCTGCTTTTTTCAGCGGACGGTATGAAATTTCCGGATTGTTTTCGGAGTTACAAAACATTGCATTATATCCGTGTATGGTACTATCAAACAAAATAATTCTTTCACCGGTAGAAACAGATTCCGCAATAAATCCGGTGGGATATTCCATACCAATATAAAGCGGATTTTCAAAACCTTGAATATTTACAGGTTCGCAACAGTGCAGAATTTCAAAAAGTCTTCCTCCGTTTGAATCGACGATATTCACGGTGACAACTCCGTTTTTTTCGAAGCAGTCAACCGTAAAACCTTTGAGAGATGATAAAATCTTCATAGTATTATTTTATAATCATAATTGGCTGGTCATATTCGACAGCCTGTCCGTCTGAAACAAGAATTTCTGCCACAATGCCGTCAAAATCCGACTGTACTTCATTCATAAGTTTCATTGATTCGATAATCATGATAACATCGCCTTTTTTCACACTGTCGCCGACTTTCACGAATGCTGGTTTTTCCGGTGACGGTGCGGCATAGAAAGTACCCACAATTGGAGACTTTACAATATTACCACTGATTGTTTCAGTTTTTTCTTCCGCCGGAACTGCTTGAGCCGTCACAGCCGGAGCAGGTACGGATATACCCATAGGCATTGCTGGTGGTGGTGGCGGACATTTCTTTCCCTTTATCGTAACGGACTTTTCACCGTCTTTAACAGTGATTTCAGAAAGTTCATTCTTGCTTACAATGCCGGCAAGTTTTTCGATAGTTTCAATATCTATATTGTAAATTTCACTCATAGATTACACCTCAACTTTTTTAAAACAGAGTGTAGCGTTATGACCACCGAAACCAAGAGAGTTAGACAGGGCATACTTTACTTCCTGCTGAATATTTCCCTCTGTACAGTAATTAAGGTCACATTCCTCATCAGGCACTTTATAGCCGACAGTCTTATGAATAAATCCCTCCTGAATAGATTTTGCCACAACGATAGCTTCAACAGCACCAGCCGCACCTAAAAGATGACCAATCATTGACTTTGTGGAATTAATTTTCACATTGTATGCTTCATCACCGAAAGCACGCTTTATAGCAGCCGTTTCGTACTTATCATTAAGACCTGTAGATGTGCCATGTGCATTGATATAGTCAATATCAGACGGTTTAAGTCCGGCTTCCTGCATAGCAAGGGACATACCCATTCCGGCGGCTTCACCGGTAGGCATAGGAGATGTCATGTGATAAGCATCACAAGTTGCACCATAACCTGCTATTTCTGCATATATTTTAGCACCTCTTGCCTTAGCGTGTTCGTATTCCTCAAGAACAAGTACACCGCTTCCTTCACCAAGTACAAAACCGTTTCTTTCCTTATCGAACGGAATAGATGCACGTTCAAGGTCATCAGATTTTGTAAGTGCCTTCATATTTGCAAAACCGCCGAAAGTAAATTCTTCATGGGTACTTTCAGTACCACCGGCAAGACATACATCAAGATAACCGTCCTTGATTTTGCGGAAAGCCTCACCGATTGAATGAGTACCAGAGGAACAGGCGGTTGTAACATCAAAATTAGCACCTCTGAAACCTGTTTTCATTGAAATAACACCGGCAGCCATGTTGCTTATCATCATTGGAACATAGAAAACTGAAATTCTGTTTACACCTTTATTGAGATACTTGTTGTGTTCATTTACAGTGAGGTCAATACCGCCGATACCTGAACCGACAATAACACCTGCTCTATAAGTGTCAATATCTGAAAAATCCGTACCAGCATCTTTGAGTGCCTCATGAGTGGCAATAACGGCGTACTTTGTAAACATATCCATACGCTTAGACTCTTTCTTGTCGAAACAGCCCTTTACATCATAATATGCAGACTCATCAAAATCACGTACAATACCGGCAATTTTAACGCCCGTATTTGCAGTATCGAACATATCAATATATGAAATACCTAATTTATTGGCTTTAATTCCTTCCCAGAACTTTTCAACACTTGTTCCGAGAGGAGTAACAGCACCCATTCCAGTAATAACAACTCGTTTACTCATAAATAATCCTTTCGTAAAGTATTTTTAAAAATAATCACATTGAGAGACCGCCTGAAATTTCGATAACCTGTCCGGTAACGTATGATGCGTTTTCGGAAACAAGGAACGAAACTACAGAGGCAATTTCTTCTGGTTCGCCGTATCTTCTGAGTGCAACGGCTTCAAGCATTTTAGCCTTTAATTCGTCGGAAAGAACATCTGTCATAGGAGTGCGGATAAGTCCGGGGGCAACTGCATTGCAAGTTATATTCTTTCTGCCATATTCTTTGGCGACTGTTTTTGTCATGCCGATAATAGCAGCTTTAGATGCGGAATAATTAACCTGTCCTGCATTTCCGTAAAGACCGGCAACAGATGAAACATTAACAATTCTGCCGTGTTTCTGTTTCGTCATTACACCGCATACGTGTTTCATCATGTTGTAGACACTTTTCTGATTTACTGCAATAACAGCATCATAAGCATCTTCCGACATTCTTGCAAGCAGACTGTCTTTAGTGATACCGGCATTGTTGACAAGAGCATCAATAGTGCCGAAATCTGCCTTTACCTGCTTGACCATGTTTTCGCAGTTCTCATACTTTGAAACGTCTGCCGAATAACATTCAGCCTTTACTCCGAATGCTCTGCACTCTTCTGCAACTGCAATAGCCTTTTCCTTGTCACTGTCACTTGGATAGTGATTTATAACAACGTCGAAACCGTCCTTTGCAAGTCTTTTTGCTATGCAAGCACCGATTCCCTGTGATGCACCTGTTATAATTGCTGTAGCCATATTTTTTTAATCCTCCGATTTATTGAATTTTTTATTTTCTGTCAGAATTGTATATCCGCCGATTGTGTTGTATTTTTCGTCACTGTCATCATGATATGAAACGATTTTGTCATCATAGAGATTATCGGCGGATTCGTTGTAATAATCCATGTCATAAGTGGGAAGTGTTTCACCACCTATAACGTAAAATTCTGCAAAAATTCTGTTGCATTTTTCACAATATCCTGCCGGATTTTTTTCACCTAATGTATGTGCAATAAAAGCTTTTACTGTCGTTTTATCAGAATAATATAGCCCCGTTGCCTGAATCTTGTCAAATATTCCATATGGTTGTGGAAACTTTGCATATCCTGTATCAAGTTCTCCGCCACATACCGGACAGTATCTGAAACTTAATTTACTCATATTTTAAGGAGCTTTTCAGCCTGTTCCATGATTTCCTTTACAATAGCATCACAAGGCTTTACCTCATTTATCATACCGGCAATAGCTCCGCAAAGGAATGAACCACTTTCAAGGTCTCCATCAACTACAGCACGTCTTAAAGCACCTACTGTAAGTTTTTCAAATTCGTCCGGTGTAAGTGTACCGTCCTTTTCGCCGTTGGCAAGCTGTTTAGCAAATTTTGTTTTCACGTTTCTGCATGGGTGTCCGGTATAACGTCCCGTAACAACGCTGTCGGTATCCTTAGCTTTTATAACAAGTTCCTTGAAAGTTGAGTGTATTTGACATTCTTCAGATGCAAGGAAACGTGTTCCTATCTGTACACCCTCCGCACCAAGCATAAATGATGCTGCCATACCTCTTCCGTCCGCAATACCACCAGCTGCAATTACAGGAATTGAAACAGCGTCAACAACCTGTGGCACAAGGCACATTGTAGTATTTTCGCCGATATGTCCACCGGATTCCGTGCCTTCTGCAACTACAGCATCTGCACCGGCTCTTTCCATACGCTTTGCAAGTGCCACCGATGGCACAACCGGAATTACTTTCACACCAGCGGTTTTCCATGCGGAGATATATTTTCCGGGATTGCCTGCTCCGGTAGTAACAACTTTCACGCCCTCATCAATAACAAGCTGTGCGAGGTCGTCGGCGTTATCGCTCATAAGCATGATATTTACGCCGAATGGCTTATCAGTCTTTTCTTTGCAGAGACGTATCTGCTCACGGAGGTAATCAATGGGAGCATTTCCACCTGCTATAAGTCCCACGCCTCCGGCATTTGATACAGCAGATGCAAGGGTATTTTCTGCCACCCATGCCATACCGCCCTGAATAAGCGGATATTCACAGCCGAGAAGTTCAGTTATTCTTGTTTTCATGATTTTGTTTTCTCCTTTTTATTAATTTTAATATTCCAGAACTATTCCGCCATAAGTCAGACCTGCTCCGAAACCTATCAACGCGAGTTTCTGCCCACGTTTTACTCTGCCGTCTTTTACAGCCTCAGCAAGTGCAAGCGGTATTGAAGCACTGGAAGTATTTCCATAATGGTCAAGCGTAACTATGAATTTATCCATTAATACGCCGAGTTTCTTTGCGGCAGTCTCAATAATTCTTACATTTGCCTGATGTGGTATGAACCAGTCAATATCATCTTTTGTAATGCCGATTTTTTCCGAAATGATTTTAAATGATTTAGGAAGTACATGAGTGGCAAATTTATACACTTCCTTGCCGTTCTGATAGAGTTTGTGTAATGGATTATCTGTGAAGCCGTCATCAAAATCTTTTTCTACCTTTACTTCCGGAGCAACATTCAATGACCTTGCACACAGATATGATGCACCGCTTCCGTCCGATGCAAGATGTGACGAATAAAGTTTATCACTTTTTTCTACAATGACAGCCGCCGCACCATCACCGAAAAGTATACAAGACCCTCTGTCTTCAAAGTCAATAAATCTTGAAAGTGCCTCTGTTGCAACAACAAGAACATATTTCAGGTTATCGTCCGTAGCAAGAAAACGTCTTGCGGTATCAAGTGCATAGATAAATCCTGTGCAGGCGGCATTAAGGTCAAATGCGGCGGCATTTATTGCACCTGTTTTGTCCTGTATAACGCTTGCCATACTTGGTGTGAGGAAATCAGAAGTTACTGTAGTTGTAATTATCAGACCTATATCCTCCGGAGATATTCCGGCATTTTCAATAGCTTTCAAGGAAGCCTGTGTTCCCATATACCATGTAGGCTCCCAGCCAGCCATACGACGTTCAACAATGCCGGTTCTTGTACGAATCCACTCATCATTTGTCTCAACAAACCGCGTGAAGTCGTTATTTGTTAATTTCTGTTCCGGAACATAACAGCCCATTCCCATAATATTAATACCCATATTCCAAACTCCTCTTTAAAAATAATTTATAAAATAACAGTTGTAAAATACTGAAAATTATGTTATAGTATTATTGTGCCATTTAAACTCAACTGCATTCTCTTGCACGACACGGGATAAGAAATATTATCCATTATAAATATTATATCTTATTTCCGCCGGAATGTCAACATAATGTTTTGAGTTGTTTAGAAAATATATTCATTCATAACAAGGCACTTTTGTTAATATCTGTATATCACTATGAAAGGAAGTTACAAATTATGACAATTGCACTTTTTTCCGGACAAGGTTCACAACAAGTCGGCATGGGAAAGGATTTCGCAGAAATTCCGGAGGTTAAAAGCATAATCGAAACGGGTTCTGAAATTTTAGGTCGTGACATCATGTCCATACTCACAGAAATTCCACAGGAGGAACTCAATCTCACAATCAACGCACAGCCAGCTATAATGACAGTTTCGCTTATGGCACTCCGTTCCGCCGAAATGAAAGGCTTTACATTTGACGGCGTAGCAGGACATTCACTTGGCGAATACGCTGGAATGCAGGCATCGGGAATGATAACCCTTGAAGACGCATTCCGTCTTATAAAAGCACGTTCTGAGGCTATGGACGAAGCATCACGCAATAACAAGGGTACAATGGCAGCGGTTATGAAAATCGCTCCCGAAACAGTAGCGGAAGTATGCGAAAAGGCTAAAAATTACGTTTCAGCAGTTAACTACAATTCACCTGTGCAGACTGTTATTGCAGGAACTCCGGAAGGTGTTGCGGAAGTATCGGAAATCTTCACGGGAATGAAAGCAAGAGTAGTACCACTTAGCGTTGCCGGAGCGTTCCACTCAAAATTAATGCAGTCCGCCGCTGAAAAATTCTATGAAACAGCAAAGACAATAACTTTCAAATCACCGGAAGTAAAATATTATTCAAACGTTACCGGTGGTGAACTCACGGACTTTTCCAATATGCCGGAACTCCTTGCACAACATATCGTTTCGCCTGTTAAATTTACTTCTGAACTGAATGCCATGTATCAGGCTGGTGCTGATAAGTTTGTTGAATTCGGAGCAGGAAAGACTTTAACCGGACTTGTAAAGAAAACTTTAAAAGGCGTTACAGCATTCAGCATAGAAAATGTTGAGGGTCTTGCAAATTTATAATTATTAAGGAGATTTTATCATGAAAAAATACGCATTAATCGGACACCCGTTAGGACATTCCATGTCACCGCTTATTCATGAAAGACTTTTTGCACTCAGCGGAATAAGTGACTTTTCATACGAACTTGTTGACATTTCACCGGAAAATCTTTCCGCAAGCAAGGAACTTATAGAAAGTTTTGCAGGACTTAATGTCACAATTCCGCACAAACAGAATGTTATTCCGTTTATGGACGAACTCGGTGCAAGTGCTGAACGTTATAACTCCGTAAACTGCATAGACAACAAAGATGGTAAACTTACCGGCTACAATACCGACTATGACGGATTTCTAATGTCTGCTGAAAAACTTCCTATAAGTGAAAATGTTGCAGTTTTAGGCTGTGGCGGTGTAGGTCGCATGATGGCTATTGAGACGGCACTTCACGGCGGTAAACTTACACTTGCCGTTATTCCGCAAGATATTAAAAATGCACAAATTCTTATGGCAGAAATCCTCTCAAAGTGCAGTGACGCGTCTGTAAGAATTGCAGATATTGCAACACTTGATGAAAATTTCGATTTGATAGTAAACGCCACTCCGGTAGGTATGTACCCGAAAGTTGACAATTGTGCAATTTCCGATAGTCTCATAGAAAAGTGTGGCAGTGTTTTTGATGCTATATACAATCCGACTGAAACACTCCTTATGAAAAAGGCACGTGAACAGGGAAAAATTGCTGTCGGTGGTGCGTCAATGCTTGTATATCAGGCTGTAAAGGCACATGAAATATGGTATGGCGGAAAATTCAGTACAGAAGATATTGACCCGATTATAAAAGCCGTTGAAGATTCTGTAAACGCCATGAACAAGTAAGGCGGTGATTATATAAAAAATCTGTACTCCTCAAGAAAAATTTTAATTATCAGATATATAATTTCAATAATTATCTGTATTTATTCAGTTTTTTCAAGTAATGATAATGATTTCACAATATTTATGGCATTAATAACAGTAATGATTATAGGAGTAATATTTATTACTTTTCTGTTCTGGAAAGGATTTGATGACGGAAGATTTCTGCCGTTGTATTCAGAAAACGACCTTAAAAACAGGGATTTTATTTTACGGTTTTGCGGAATAGTAACAATGTACGGCACTGCCGTCACCTCAATATTAGGAATAGTGGGAGAGAATTTTTCCGGCATAATTATTTCTTTGATTATTATTGCTGTCTGTATTTTTGAAAGTGTTTTTGCCATCAAATCGAAAAATAATTAAAATTCTCATAAGGAGGGTGATTTTCAGCTATGGAAAAGTTTGAAATAAATGAAAATGGTACTCTTACGGCGTACCACAACGATAACAAGGACGTAACGGAAATAATTATCCCTGAGGGAGTAAAATTTATTGAACGTGAAGTTTTCAGTAAATACAGTAAAATTTATTCTGTAACATTTCCGGACAGTCTTGAAAATTTAGACAACTGGGCATTCTGGGATTGTTTTAAACTTTCAAAGATAAAATATCGTGGCATTACTTTTAATCCGTCGGGTAATTCATCAAAAATTCCTGAAGTTATCGACATGATAGCCAATAAAAATTATTCACACGTATTGGAACATTTTTTGAAATATCCGGTTATTTTTCAGATTTATTTCAATGACGGCGACGACGTTACAACAGCATATATAAAAAAGAATTTCAGAAAGTTTTTCATATTTCTTGTGCAAGCAGTTATTTATCAGGATTATTCATATAAAGACTATATATCTGTTGAAACTACCCTTGAAATTATGGAAAAACTTATAAAATTCGGAAAATTCATATCAAAACGCAACATAAATACATATATCAAGTTAGCGGACGAAAAAGAATGTTATGAAGTTTTCGATATGCTGAACGAATATAAAGAGGAGAATGATTTTTAGTTATGGAAAGATTTCAGGTAAATTATGAAGGCGTTCTTACAGTATATTACAACGACAACAAAAAGGTAACTGAAATAACTGTTCCCGACAACGTAAAACGAATTGACTTTGATGTTTTTAACGAATATCGGAATATCCATACTGTTATCCTGCCGGACAGTTTCCCGGTTATAAACGACTATACTTTTGACAATATGCCGATTGGTTCTGGTTGGCTTGTTCATACTTCTGTACAGACAATAATATATCGTGGTGTGACATTCAAAACGTCACTTGATATGAGAACAGTTTTTGAGATGATACGTGACAAGGACTATTCCTGCGTACTTGACCACGATGTAAAGTATCCTGTTGTTTTGCAGATTTATTTCAATGACGGCGATGACATTACAACAGCGTACATAAAAAAGAATTTCAGGAAATTTTTTGTTTTTCTGATAAACGAGCTTGATGTTCAGAACAAATTAGGATTTTCAATGCACATAAAAGACGCACTCAACATTATAGAAAGGCTTGTCAAATCCGGAAAATTTATAACAAAACGCAATATAGATACATACATCAAATTAGCGGACGAAAAAGAATGTTATGAAATTTTCGATATGCTGAATGAATACAGAGAGGAGAATAATTTTTAAATATGGTTTTTGAAATAAAAAACAACAGGCTTATAAAATACACCAATGAACCAGAAATTAAAAAAATTATAATTCCTGACGGCATTGAGATAATTGACAAATATGCTTTTTATGGCTGTCATAATATTGAATCGGTTTATATTCCGGAGAGCGTTCGACTGATTTACTGGTCTGCATTTGAAAACTGTCAAAACCTCATGTCATTTTCTGTTGACAAGAATAATGCAAAATTCTATACAGTCAACGGCTGTCTTTATGAAAGATTAAAGAATAATTCCGGAAGTCTGGTTAAAGTACCGGAGGGCATGGAATATATAGAAATCCCCGACACAGGATGGTGGACATCTGCATTTTCGGAATATTCAAAATTTGCAGTTATTAATATTTATAATCAATCCGGAAACAGAATTATTCTGAAACGCAGTGAGCTTGACAGAAACGGCGAATACAATTCAATTTTTATGAATAATGTCAATCAGTTGATTTATAACCTTGATACTTCTGTACATATAAGCCGTGCCGTAAAAACTTCAATAATGATGCAGATGTATTTTAGTCACTGGTCTGGTTTTCATGATATAAATAATTTCAACGCTGTATTTAAGGGCATAATAGACAGGGAAGAGACAGAAACAATCCGGAAAATACTTGACGAAGGAAAACTTATCACCAAACGCAATATAAACACATATATCAGGTACGCTGACGAAAACGAACATTATTCAGTTTTCGATATGCTCAGCGAATACAAAGAGGAAAATTATGGAGAATTTTGAAATAAAGCAGTCCGCACGCACTCACCTTATAAAGTACAGGGACGAAAAAAATGTACAGAATGTTGTTATTCCTGACGGCATAGATGTTATTAACGACGGTGCTTTTTACGGCTGTGAAAACGTTGTTTCGGTGCATATTCCGGCGGAGGTTTACCGTATAGATGCCAACGCATTTAATAACTGTCCCAATCTTATGGAATTTTCCGTTGACGAAAAAAATGAATCTTACTGCACTGTTGACGGAAATCTCCACGCAAAATACAACAATGAAGTATGCTGGTGTGTGAAAATACCTGATGGGAAAAGTCATGTAAAAATGACATCTACCTGTTCCGAGACTGCATTTTCCGAGTGGTCGAATTTTCACACACTCACGGTTATAAAAAATCCGGAAAAAAAGCCGATAACTCTTTACCGTCATGAACTTGACATAAACGGCGAATACAGTGGTGTTTTCATGTCAAGAATTATGCGTCTTATGAGGCAGTTTAATTTCGGCGAAAGAATAAGTCATGAAATAAAAGACCCCATAATAATTGAAATGTATCTGAATGGCTGGTTTGACGACGAAAAATACAATTCATACGAATGGTTTAAAAATTTCATGCCGAATAATTTCAGTAAAATATTCAAGGGATTCATTGACAGGGAAGATGATGTGAACATAAAGAAAATTATTGATTCAGAAAAGCTCCTTACGTCACGCAACATAACAAGCTATATCAGATATGCGGATTCACAAGGTGCTTACTCGATTTGCGATATGCTCGAAAACTATAAAAATAAATTAAGGAGTGAAAATAAATGACTATATTTCTTTGTGGGTTCATGGGTTGCGGAAAGTCCACTATAGGACAGATTCTTGCCAAAAAATCAGGCTGTGGATTCTGTGATACAGATGAACTCATTGTTAAAAATCAGGGAATGACAATTCCGGAAATTTTTTCACAAAAAGGTGAACCGTATTTCCGCACGGTTGAGGCTGAAACTGTAAAGTCACTTTGCGGAAAAAATACAGTTGTTGCTTGTGGTGGTGGTGCTATGCAGAACTCCGAAACCGCCGAAACTGTAAAGAAAAATGGTGGTACAATTGTTTATCTTGATGTGCCGTTTGATGTTTGTTATGAAAGAATAAAAAATGATACAAACCGACCTATTGTCATGAACAACACAAAGGAACAGCTTGAAGAAATCTACAACAACCGCCGTGATGTATATATTAAAAATTCCACAATAATGGTTGAGGCTGTCGGAAGTCCTACAGAAATTGCCGGAAGCATTATTGATGTTATCAGATAAGAACGGAGATAATATGTTAATTTATAACGCTGAAATTTATACCGGCAAGGAAGTTATTCCGCTGGGCTGGATTGAAATTACAGACAATAAAATATCATCAGTCGGAACAGGTATGCCGACCAATGATAACGAAAAGGCTATTGACGCAAAAGGCGGTACTGTTTATGCCGGTTTTATAGACGCACACACACATTTAGGCATAATTGAAGATGGTCTTGACTTTGAGGGCGACGACTGCAACGAATCAACAGACCCATTCACACCACATATGCGTGCTATTGACGGCATAAACCCTTTTGACCGGTGCTTTGAAGAGGCACGCATGAGAGGTATAACTACAGTTGCATCAAGCCCTGGAAGTGCAAACGCTTGTGGTGGTGAAATATGTGCCATAAAAACTGCCGGAAAATGCATTGATAATATGCTTATAAAAAACGTCGGAATAAAATTCGCACTGGGTGAAAATCCTAAAAACGTATACAATGACCGTTCCGAAACTCCCATAACCCGCATGGCGATTACGGCTATAATCCGTGAGGGACTCCATAAGTCAAAAAGATACGTTCATGATATGGACAGTTACTATTCCGACAGTGATAATTATGACCCACCGGAATATGACATAAAATGTGAAGCCCTTATGCCGTTGCTTGACCGCAAGCAAAAAGCATTTTTCCACTGTCACCGTGCCGACGACATCTGCACGGCTATGAGAATAGCAAAAGAATTTTCACTTGATATTGTAATAATTCACGGAACAGAGGGCTATAAAATTGCCGATATTCTCGCAGAAGAGGAAATACCCGTCATATGCGGTCCTGTAATATGTGACCGCTGTAAACCCGAAATGCGTGGTCTTGACCTGAAAAACACTTCCGAACTAAACAAACACGGCGTAAAAACTGCTATATGTACAGACCATACAGTTATACCAATACAATATTTACCGCTTTCTGCACAAGCAACAGTAAAAGGTGGTCTCACATTCAATGAGGCTATTAAAAATCTTACTGTAAATCCGGCTGAAATTTTAGGAATAAGTGACCGTGTAGGAACTATTGCGGAGGGTATGGACGCTGATTTGCAGATTTACAGAAAAGGCGAAAATCCCCTTGACTTACTATCTGAACCATTTTTCGTCATGATAGACGGAAAAATTATACGTCATGAGGAAATATTATGAACAAATTAATTGCATTTATTACCACAATGTTCCTATGTTCCGAACCCATGCCGGCATACGCAGAAAGTGAAAATTCTTTCAGCGAAACAATTGACGGAAACACTTTTACTTATACGGTCGGTGCGAACATGAATGCTACAATAACCGGCTGTGAATCATACGAAGCAGAAATAATAATCCCCTCATCACTGGGGGGATATATGGTAACTTCCATAGGTGAAATGGCTTTTTTCGGCAAAATAATGATGAACTCCGTAACAATTCCGGAGGGCATAAGATATATTGGTAATAACGCTTTTTCGGGGTGTTTGTCTCTTACAGATGTTAAATTTCCTGAAACTCTCACATCTATTGGAAACGGCTGTTTCATGAGCTGTTCCGACCTTGAAAGTGTTTTTTTAAATAATTCAATTTCATCAATTCCGGATAACTGTTTCAATTCCTGTACATCGCTTAAAAATATAAATATTCCGGAGTCTGTTGTATTTATCGGAACAGAAGCTTTTTTCGGCTGTCCTGATTTGTCCGGAATTTTCATTCCGTCTACTGTCGGAATAATCGGTGATAATGCTTTCGGAATGCATTCCGGCAGAAATAGTGTTATTGAAAAAATAAACAATTTCCGCCTGCGTGGTCTGCCCGATACGGCGGTGACGGAATATGCAGAAAATACCGGAATTGAAATTTACTGCAAAATCGGTGACGTAAACTGTGATAATTTTATTGATGCAGTAGATGCATCAATTGTAAGTATTGAATATGCGAATGTTTCTACAAATAGAGAGCCGACATTTGACACATATCAGAAATATGTCGCTGATTACAATAATGACGGTTTTATTGATGCAGTAGATGCAACTCTTATAAGCATGGAGTATGCCCGACTGCAAACATTACCGAATGACGAAATGTAAAAAGACGTGCTTTGGCACGTCTTTTCTATCTCTCTTTTTTAACAGTGAAAGCATTTTTTCGGAAATACGCTTACCCCCGTTCAATTGGTATTTTTTCATGTTTTTATGTTTGTTTTGATTATATCACAATAATATTTCTTTGTCAATAGCATTTTAACAAAAAATCTTAATGTTTTTTTTTTTTTTTTTTTGCATTTTTATAAAAAATAAAAAATACAGCCGGACACCGTTGGGGCGGTTTTTTTATTTTTTGGGATTTTTTTAGGG
>CAMWQI010000010.1 GCA_947176345.1 uncultured Ruminococcus sp. | reverse complement strand
CAGGTGGGCTTTTTATGTCTGCTTAACTGATTTTTTCTGTCGAATTCACGTTAATTAAAAAATGGGGCGGAGTTTCAAGTTCAAACAACTTTATCAGTGACGCTTCGGCAAAGTATGGCATAGCGGTGAGTAACTGGTCGGAAAATGAGGCAAGTACAGGGATTTTGTTTATCGTTCCGCTTGAACTTTGCACCGGCAAACTCCTCATCACCATAAATGCCTCTTTGAGTAGCTGGATGAATCAGAAACTTTACCTGAACCTGATTAAGTCTAATGGGACAGTTTCAGACCTGAGCAACAAAATTAAGGACGGCGATTTTACTTATACTTTCGATATGGTCTTTGCCGGAAGTACCTCCCTGAAAGACCATATTCTTAACTGTGGCAATATCATCGCCGATACATATTATCTATACATTTCAGGAACGGAAAAAGCCGACAACAGCAATTTCAGTTACAATAAAATTGAATATCTGAATTATTGAGGTGAAAATAATGCAGGACATTATAACAATTATAATTTCGGTACTGTCCGCCACCGGAATTTTAGGAATAGGCACAAGAGCAATTCTCAGACGCCTGAAACGTCAGGAAACCCGTCAAAAAGCCGTTGAACTTGGTGTACAGGCACTGCTTCGTGACAGAATGTTACATAATTACAATAAATACATGGAACAGGGTTATGCACCGATTTTCGCAAAGGAGAACTTTGAAAATATGTATCAGCAGTATCACGGACTGGGTGGCAACGGTGTGATGACACAATTGCACACAGCCTTCATGGAGCTATCCACAAACAAGGAGACTGACAAATGAGAGACTGGAAAAAATGGTTTCAATTAGCTACGATAAGAGCAGTAAAAACCGTTGCTCAGACAGCGGTTGCAACTATCGGAACATCTGCTGTGATGGGTGATGTTAACTGGCTTGCTGTCGGAAGTGCTTCACTGCTTGCGGGTGTGCTTTCTCTTTTGACAAGCATTGCAGGACTTCCCGAAGAATAAGGAGATATAAACAATGACGAATAATTATAAATTCAATGACAATTCCATGCTTGCAGAACATTTCAGTGTTTCGGAGTTTCGTTGTCAATGTGGCGGAACTCATGACACAATCATAAATCCTGAATTGCCGGAAAAGCTTGAGAAACTGTTCAAAGCCCTGAACTGTTCGGCAATAGTAATCAACTCAGGCTATCGTTGTCCGACATATAGTGTGAACGCCGGTGGAAGTTATTCAGACTTTCACACAAAAGGTTACGCCGCTGACATTGTGTGCTATGACCAGTTTGGAAATAAAATCTCATCAAAGAAAGTTTCCTGTGTGGCTCAAGACGTTGGTTTCGGTGGTATAGCAAATATTGACGGCTCGTACACAGCGACACACGTTGATGTCCAGACTTCAAATTTCTGGAAAGGCGACGAGGTTGTGACTGACGACTACTCTGTAACAGATGATTTTTATAGCTATTATGGTATATCGAAATCTTCCGGAAATGTATCAACCACCTCAACAATCGTTGCAAGAGGTATTGACGTATCGGAACATCAAGGTGTAATCGACTGGGAAAAAGTCAAGTCATCAGGAAAGGTTGATTTTGCGATTATCCGTGCAGGCTACGGTAAGGAAAGCAGTCAGGTTGACAAGCAGTTTGAACGCAACTATAGCGAATGTAAAAGGCTTAATATCCCTGTCGGTGCTTATTGGTATACTTACGCCACAACCGCCGTTGAAGCGAAACAGGAGGCTTCTGTGTTCCTCAGAACGCTTGCCGGAAAGTCTTTTGAATATCCTGTCGCATTTGACATAGAAGAAAAATCAAACCTTATCCGTGCATTAGAACTGTGTGAGGCTTTCTGCTCCGAAATCGAAAAAGCAGGATACTATACGGCGGTTTACAGCTTTAAATCGGCATTTGAAAGCAACATCAGCGATATTAAAGAAAAATATGATACTTTTCTGTCGCACATCGGTGTAGAACAGACCGATTATTCCGGTGACTATGGATTGTGGCAGTACTCCTGGACGGGACGTATTGACGGTATCTCCGGTGATGTTGACTTGGATTATGCCTATAAAGACTATCCATCAATTATCAAAAATTCCGAACTGAATGGCTTCTCAACGTCTGATACTCAAAGTTCAGTTTCTGAAAAGAGTATTCTTGAAAAGATTTTAAACCATGTGGTGAGCATTGACAAAAAAATGAAATAATTATATGTGGGCAACTTAGGTTGCCCACATTTTTTCTTTATATCAACACATATTATATTTTTGGTGTACAAAATCTGCTATTTCAATTGCAGACATACCATCAATATTTTTTACAATAGCTTGGTTCTTATAAAGCCCATCGATTTTTCCAATGTCAACAGAATCAACTCCCAAGAGACATATTTTGTTACCATTGCCTGTATTAATAAGCTCTTTTACTGCTGACCACTCAATATGACCTGTCCAGTTTTTCTTTTTGTAATCTGGAGAAAGTAAAACTACAACACAATCACAGTTCTTAAAATAAATCTGTCTAAGTATGCTATCTCCATGTACACCATTTATAAGCACATCATGCCATGAATCATAAAAAATGTCATCTTTATTATAACCTAGTTTAAGAAGCTCGTAACAAAGTGGCTCTACAAACTGTTTTCGATATTTACCTGAAAATGTTATCCCAATTTTAAAGTGTGGCACACAAATTTTCATACCTTTTTCTCCTTTCTTATGTTCTTCTTGTATATCTAGCATCAATGGTGCAGAAACAGTTTCATTATTTGAACTATTAATCACAAGAAATTTCGCATCATACCTACCCTTACTATCTATATCTAATCTACTAAAATCATCTCCCTGTGTTCTTCCCATCAACTGTGGCGTTTTTGATGCAATAACCCTTTTTACACTAGAACAATTAAATGCCCATCTGAAAATTCCCACTGCTTTCTCTGGAAGCCGATACTCTTCATCATACCATTCAACAGGAAACTCAATAATCGTACTTCCATCTTCCGACCAAATAATCCCTGATTCATCGATATAATAACCTTTTACAGAGTTCATTTTATATCTGCGTGCAAACTTTTCAAATGTTTGATTCTCCTGAATAAGCAACAGTGGTGGCATATAGAATCCTTGATTGCATTCGTGATAATCAGTCATATCAATATCAATTTTGCTGTTGGGTACTTCAATATTTCTAATACCCACACCAATACCAATCAAATTTGTCCAATGAATCCTCCTCAAACTGTTCGGAAGAATCATATGTGTAACATCACAAAAAATAAACGCATTATCTGCAATAACTTTAAGTCCCTCTGAAAAATTGACACAGTTCAGGTTTTCGCAGGAATCGAATGCCATACTATCAATTTTTATAAGTGAAGGCGGAAAGGAAATTGACTTAAGAAAATGATTGTCCTTAAAAGCGTTCGGCGCAATTATTTCAACCCCATTTGGAATCGCATATATTTCTTCTTGTTTTCCACATGGATAACAAATCAATATTTTCATATCTTTTGAAAAAAGCACACCATCAATTGAGCAGAAAGCCTGATTATCGTCTGCTACATTTATCTCATCAAAGCATTCTAACCTATCATCCGATGCCCAACAAGGTTTTTTAGTTAAAATTATAGCATCAATTTTTGATACAGATGCTGGAATATCTATCTGAAAAAAATAATATTTATTATTGTGTTCATCAAATTGAAGTGCGAAATCATCTGCCAGTTCTGTAATGCCTTCTGGTATAACAAGCACTCTATCTCCACGTGCATCCAATATTCTTTTTGCCATGTCACGTGAGAAAACAGGTGTTTCAATATCTATAACTTGGCGATATTGTGGATTGTTATTGTCCATGTCAATCATTACTTCTTTATTTCCAAGCGACGTTTCAAATATTAATTTAATCTGTTTTGCGGAAGCTCTAAGATAGCACCAATCTATTCGTTCATCATATCCTAAAGTACCATCGATTTTTGCAATCCATTTTTCTTTTGAATTGGCATATATATGAACAATTTTATTCGTTCGAACTAACAAATCTACACGATATTGTCTCTCGCTGAAATAATTACACGCTTTTAGCGATGCACAACAATTTTGTACCATCTCCAGTACTTTTTTATTCTCAATATGATTACAAACTTCAATCAAAAATGGAATAGCATCTTTCCTTCTGTAACAGAATGACAGATTGCTGATTGCACGCACGCACATCCATACTCTTTCACCATTGTTACCATGGGAGAAAGAAGAACTAGAATAATTGTCCTCTAATATGCTTAATAAAAAATTATAGTCTTCCTCTGTACCCACATATCCTAACTGATAGGTTGCATATATATCCGTAGGATATGTTTGAAGCTTCCTTCGAGCAATATTTCTATTGCAACATTGAACAATTTCATCAAACGTCAAATTTTTTTCAACATCAATATAAAAACTTTCACACGTATGAACACTGAAAAAGAATTCTTTTTCATAGTAATCTGTTTTGAAAACTACATCAAAGCTATCTCCAGTAACATCAAACTCTATCGTTTTTTCAAACTCTTCTTTCTCACATTTAAAATAATCTAGAATTTTTTGTGTCTGTTTTAGTAATATCTTCCCTGAAATTGATGTTTTTACTTTAAGACTTATATGTGTAATTCCATCATCAATTTTATTTTTAGGGTGAACGAGCCCTATAGGCATGCACACACAGCTTCCAATTGCCC
Organism: uncultured Ruminococcus sp.; assembly: GCA_947176345.1. Lineage (GTDB taxonomy): Bacteria > Bacillota > Clostridia > Oscillospirales > Ruminococcaceae > Ruminococcus. The sequence goes on along the minus strand of CAMWQI010000010.1, from coordinate 26,485 downwards.
GATACAAAATGTTCGTGAATGGTATACCGCATTTATTCCGTTTCATAGAAAAATTCGCTTTATTCAAAAATACTTCATTGTATGCAGCATTAAGGCTATCTAATGCCATCTCAGAAGTACAGTCGATAACATACCGTTTAATTTCATTATCCTCAGTGATAACCACCAATTCATTTACATGATAGTTATAGAAAAACTCATTTTTAGGGTCTGCAACATCATATGGAAGTTCAAATATTCTATATATTTCACCACCTACTGGATTGCCAATGATAATTCCTTGAATATCCTCAGAGTAGTAGACAACATATTTTCCATTTAAAGAGAATGACTTTTGTTCAAGCCAATGATAAATATATTTTTCTAATGGAAAACACAGTCCCTCGCTATAAAGAGTAGATTGTCTAAAATCACCAGAATCTGTTTCGTAATTATAATCAATATACAGCTTCATTGATTTTTTGATTGTTACTTCTGTGGAGTTTTGATCCCACGTTAACTCTGCCCAAAACAGTATTTCTTGATCATCAACTTCATAACTGTATTTTGGTGGAACACTTTGATATTCTTCACATAACAATAGGGCTGTTTTATAGCTAGTTATTACAATATCAATAAAATGCTTTTTTATCGGCAATACAAACAGAACCTCTTTTGCCTTACAATCAAATACAAATAATGACTTATGTTTACCATTAGAGCCTTCAAGAACAAGAACTGAGTCCTGACCAGTGACCATTTTCATTATATTGATATTATCATAGTCCAAAATTGGTATTAATTCTTCATTATTCTCAGAATCAACGGCAATAAGGGTATTACTATTCTCAATGCTTAGCCAAAGGGTTTTATCATTGTATGCACATCCCGACACGTTTTCTTTTGAATATTCACGTACACACTTCAAGCCATCTGAAATAAAAACTTTTGTGGGATTGTGCTGAGCAAAAAACATCGTATCCTTGAATTGAAAAATGCCCTTCCACTTAATATTGTCCATTACATTTCCCTCTTATAATAAGTAAACTGCTTTATTTTAAGCACAACAAATCAAAATCTGCTGCCAGACTGATGCATATAAAATATATAATTCTATATTTACATTAATTACACTGTTTGTTTTTTTTGTGTGAAAACATATCAATCTTAATAAAAAATAATATACAATTATCTTTAGTTAACAGTCTGTCCACTAAATTATTTATATAAATATACCAGATTCTCATGTGACACATTTTCCGTTAACCTTTATGTAACATTATAAAATAAAAAGTCAAGCTAAAATAGCCGTTCAAACCGTCGAGTAACATGGTATTATAGTATAATTCGTGTCATATTTCGTGTCATATTTTAGTATAAATCTTAAAATTTAAAGACTAAAATCTTATTCTTTTGCGATAAATCTGTTTATTTTGAGATTAGCTATAATACAAAGAAAACCGCTGTAAATTGCGAAAAACGCAATATACAACGGTTTTAATAATGGCGCGGATCAAGAGATTCGAACTCTCGCACCGGTTTCCCGGCCTAATCCCTTAGCAGGGGATCCTCTTAACCACTTGAGTAAATCCGCATAATATGGCGGAGAGGGTGGGATTCGAACCCACGTGACCGTTAAGTCAAACGGTTTTCAAGACCGCCTCGTTATGACCGCTTCGATACCTCTCCGTATTTGTTATTTTTCTCTTGTGCCTTACGACTATTATATTATAGCATAGCTTTTTCAAAAAGTCAAGCCTTTTTGATGACGAAAAACAGAAATTTTTTTCTTTTATTTTTGTGCAAATATTACAATGCAATGTGCTAAATATGAAAAAATTGCAAATTTACAAATTTTTTCAGAAAATAATCTTTACATAATCATTTTTTTAGTGTAAAATATACATAGATAAATTTTTTGTGAGGTGCTGATATGAACCCAAAGTATAAAAGAATACTATTAAAGGTAAGTGGCGAGGCTCTCGCCGGTGACAAGAAAACAGGTCTCAATTTCGACATTATCACTGACATCTGCAAAAACATTAAAAAATGTGTCGATGCCGGTGTACAGGTTGCGGTTGTAGTCGGTGGTGGAAATTTCTGGCGTGGACGTTCTTCCGGTGCTATGGACAGAACACGTGCAGACCATATAGGTATGATTGCCACCGCCATGAATGCTCTTGCACTCGCTGACGTTCTGGAGTCGCTCGGCTGTGTCGTGAGAGTTCAGACGGCTATCATCATGCAACAGGTAGCTGAACCCTACATCAGAAACAAGGCTGTCAATCACCTTAATAAAGGCAGAGTTGTTATTTTCGGCTGTGGTACAGGTAATCCGTTCTTCTCAACCGATACCGCGGCATCACTCCGTGCTGCTGAAATTGAAGCAGACATCTTTATGAAAGCAACAATGGTTGACGGTGTTTACGACAAAGACCCCCATAAATTCGAAAACGCAAAGCGTTATGATACATTGACATTCAGTCAGGTACTCAGTGACGATTTAGGTGTTATGGACAGCACAGCCGCTACCATGTGCCGTGATAACAAAATGACAATGCTTGTCTTTGATATTTCACAGCCCGATAATATCTATGATGCAGTCATGGGTAAAAACGTGGGAACTATAGTATCCGTTGAATAATTTTAACCGAAAGGAATTTTTATCATGAAAGAACAGATTAACAACGCTAAAGAAAAAATGAACAAAAGCCTTAACGCCCTCGGAAATGAGTTTGCCTCAATCCGTGCCGGACGTGCTAATCCCGCTGTACTCGACAAGGTTCTTGTTGACTATTACGGTGCACCCACTCCCGTAAATCAGATGGCAGCTATTTCCGTTGCTGAGGCAAGAATACTTGTTATTCAGCCATGGGACAGGTCAACACTCAAACTCATTGAAAAGGCTATATTTGCCTCCGATATCGGCATTAATCCAACAAATGACGGAAATGTTATCCGCCTTGTATTCCCACAGCTCACAGGTGACAGACGTAAGGAACTTTGCAAGGATATTAAGAAATACGGCGAAGAATGTAAAGTAACAATCCGTTCAATCAGACGTGATACTATGGATAAATTCAAGGCTATGAAGAAAAATTCCGAAATCACTGAAGACGATATGAAAGACTGTGAAAAGAAAGTACAGGATTTGACAGATAAATTCTGTGCAGAAGTTGACAAAGCTGTTTCCGCTAAGGAAAAAGAAATTATGACAGTGTGATTTATTATGGCGTTATTTGGTAAAAAAGAAAACAGGGAAGAACAGTCATTGCCGGCTGTTCTTCCGCAACACGTGGGCTTCATAATGGACGGCAACGGCAGGTGGGCTAAAAAACGTGGCTTGCCCCGTTCATTTGGACACCGTGAGGGTGCTAAGAATTTCAAGAAGATAGTCCGCTACTGTAAAGATATAGGCTTGAAAAACATTTCATTCTATGCGTTTTCAACTGAAAACTGGCAGAGACCCGACGATGAAATAAGTACTATAATGGAGCTTTTCCGTGATTATATCGTTGACGTAAGAAACTTTTTAAGCGAAAACACACGTATGATTTTTTTAGGCGACAAATCGGCATTTGATGATGATTTGCGTGAAAAAATGATTAAGCTTGAACAGGACACCGCACATTATACAGAAATGAATTTAATGATGGCTGTAAATTATGGCGGTCGTGACGAAATAGCACATTCCGCACGTATACTCGCACAACAAGCAGTTGACGGCAAAATAAAGCCCGAAGATATAACTGAAAAGTCCATAGCAGATAATTTATATACGGCTGGATTTCCGGACGTTGATTTGCTTATCCGTCCGTCCGGTGAACTCCGTTTATCCAACTATTTAATATGGCAGTGTGCATATGCAGAATACTATTTTACAGACGTTTTATGGCCTGATTTTTCCCCGAAAGACCTTGACAAAGCATTGATAGAATTTAACAACAGAAACAGACGTTTCGGAGGTGTATAATGCTTACAAGAATTATTTCGGGTGCTGTAGGCGTATTGCTTCTTGCGGTGGTGCTGTATTTTCATAATACAATGGTACTGCCCATAGCTGTGGCGGTAATAATTGCAATCATGCTTTACGAACTCCTGAAAGCCGTAAAAATGAATAAGTGTATACCCATTCTTATTGCATCAGAATTTTACGGTATAGTTATGCCGTTTATTCATGATACCTTTGATGTGGGTAATGTATATTATAAAGGAGGTTCTGGGCTACCTTCCAGTGGACCAGAGATTATTCCTAATGGATTAGCTTTTATTATATCATTTGTAATAACATTATTGTGTGCATTTATAATATTTGTCACATGGCTGAAAAAACATAAGGAAATCCGCTATGAACAGATATTCTTTGTACTTGCCGTCATGGTACTTGTACCACAAGCGATGTCAACAATGATACTTATTCACAACTCTGACAGCAATGACGGTCTTTTCCTGCTCATAATGGCACTTTGCGGTGCGTGGATTGCCGATACAGGAGCGTATTTTACAGGCGTTGCATTAGGCAAGCACAAACTCTGTCCGGAAATCAGTCCTAAAAAAACCATAGAGGGCTTTATAGGTGGTATTCTCACAACCAGTATTGTGTACGCTGTGGCTTTTTGTGTACGTTCAGGAGGATTTAATGTTGTTAGAACTGCTTTGATTGGGTTTGTCATGGGTGCAGTATGTGCGGTTATCGGAACAGTAGGCGACTTATCCGCCTCAATGGTGAAACGTCAGATAGGCTTTAAGGACTATGGAAATATTATGCCCGGTCATGGCGGACTTATGGACAGATTCGACAGCGTATTATTCGTATTGCCTACATTTTACGCTTTTATGGCAATTATCAGTAAAATATAAAATCATGAAAGGAGACTAAACGTTTTTCAACACAAGGCGGATAGTCTCTTTTTGCCATGAGGAGATATAAATGAATGGATTAATATTGAGACATATTCCTGAAATATTGTTATTTATCACAATAACATATACTTTTCTTACAATATCATCTATAAAAAAATACAGGCGTGAACACAAGGAAATAAAAGAACTTGTCAGCAGATGTGTTGAATGTAAAGCGACAGTTATAAATCCTGCTGTATTGACCAGCACTTATGCAGAGGGCGGACTTCGACAAGCGTCTAAAATTCTTGCTGGATTTCAGAACGTTTCTAATCTGCCTTTTGAATATGCCTGTACAGAAGTATTTTTTTACGTGAACGGCGAAAAAATACAGACAATGATTCTTCGTCAGGCATCTATGCGACCGCCAAAATTCAATGGTGAGATTAAAATTTACTATGACCCGTATAAGCCTGAGCAGGCATTCGCTAAGGATATGAAAGGAATTTTATTACGTAAACCCTTAAGAGACTGCATAATTTACGGATTTGTAGCGGTTACGTGTGCCTTAACGTTTATTTTTCTAATCCTATAATTAAAAGGAAATACAATAATGGATATGTCTTTATTACCGCCTTATATTCCGTTTTTATTGTGGTATATTTCAATAGTCTCTATCTTTTTATCAATACATTCTATACAAAATTACAAAAAAAATACAAAGAAATAAAAGCACTTGTTAATCGTTGCATTGAATGTAATGCAACAGTTATAACTCCCATTATATTAACTGACCAATACTCCAGAAGTAAAATTCAAGAAATATCAAGTATTTTAGGTGAATTTCAAAATATTTATAATTTACCTCTTGAATATATTTATACAGAAGTCAGTTTTATTGTAAACGGTGAAAAAGTACAAACTATAATTATACGTCAATCATTCGGAAAAAATACCAAATTTAATGATAATATTAAAATTTATTATGACCCATATAATCCTAAACAGGCATTCGCTAAAGATATGAAAGGAATTTTATTACATAAACCTCTGAGAGACTGCATAATTTACGGCATTGTAGCTGTTATATGTCTTTTATCAGCTGTTTTTATTAAATATTTAGATTTATCTGTAATTTTATAATTACGAAAAAATTTTCATATAATAAAGGAGATGACACAATGAATAAAACAGTTTCTGTTTTAGGCTCAACCGGCTCTATCGGTACACAGTCACTTGAAGTATGCGAAAAGCATAATTTCACGGTAACAGGACTTTCCGCTAACAATAATACTGAACTGCTTGAAATGCAGACAAGAAAATTCAAGCCGGATTATGTCTGCATATACAATGATGAAAAATATTCCGAACTGAAAAACCGACTTTCAGATACGGGCGTGAAAGTGCTTTCCGGAATGGACGGTCTTTGTGAAATAGCATCATTGCAACAGAATGATATTGTATTAAATTCCGTCGTGGGCATGGTGGGACTTTTGCCCACTCTCACGGCTATAAACGCAGGTAAAGACATTGCACTTGCCAACAAGGAAACACTTGTCGCCGGTGGTGAAATAGTAATGTCTTCTGCAAAGGAAAAGGGCGTGACCATTTATCCGGTAGACAGCGAACATTCAGCTATTTTCCAGTGTCTGCAAGGAAACAAAAGAGAACATTTAAGTAAAATTATCCTTACGGCATCGGGTGGACCTTTCTTTAAAAAATCCTATGAGGATTTGAAAAAAGTTACAAAAGCCGACGCACTCAAGCACCCTAACTGGAGTATGGGGAACAAAATAACTATAGACTCCGCTACACTTATGAATAAGGGTCTTGAATTTATAGAGGCTAAATGGCTTTTCGACCTCACCCCTGAACAGATTGAAATTATAGTACACAGACAAAGTATAGTACATTCAGCGGTGGAATACAATGACTATTCAGTTATTGCACAGTTAGGTGTACCGGATATGAAAATCCCGATACAGTATGCTTTACTTTATCCGGACAGACTGGAATGTCCCACAAAAAGACTTTCACTTACAGATTATGGCACTCTCACGTTTGAAAAGCCAGACTATGAAACATTTAAATGTTTATCTACAGCAATAAATGCTATAAAAGTCGGCGGAGCTTATCCATGCCTTGTAAATTCCGCAAACGAAGAGGCTGTAAAGGCTTTTCTGAATGACGAAATAGAATTTATACAGATAGGTGAAATAGTATCATCTGTCATGGAAAAATTCACACCTGCTCCGATAAATTGTTATGAAGATGTTGCAAAAGCTGATATTTCCGCAAGAGAGTATGTCCGTAATATTATAGAAAAATAAATATCACGAAAGGAGACTGATATTTCAATGGGTATAATTATTGCAGTAATAATTTTCGGACTTATTGTCATGGTGCATGAGTTCGGACATTTTATCTGTGCAAAATTAAGTGGTGTAAGGGTACTGGAATTTTCCATAGGCATGGGATTTAAATTGCTTCAGAAACAAATCGGTGAAACAAAATATTCACTCCGTCTTCTGCCACTTGGTGGTTTCTGTGCAATGGAGGGTGAGGACGAAGACTCAGACGACCCACATAGTTTCCGGAGTGCTAAACTTTGGAAACGCATGATAATACTTGTTGCCGGAGCAGGCATGAATTTTATACTTGGCTTTGTGGCAATAGTAATTATGATGTCAATGCTTAGTTCCGTACCCACCAGACAGATAGAGGGTTTCAGTGCTATACAGCTTGAGGACGGCACACTTGAAAGGCGTTCCGGCAGTTATGACAGCGGTTTACGTCATGACGACATTTTCTACAAAATAGACGATACAAGAATTTTCAGTATGCTTGACATCAATTATATTCTTTCAGCCTCTCCCACGAATGTACACGACGTTACAGTTATCCGTGATGGCGAAAAAGTTGAATTTGATAATGTGACTTTTGAAAATGCAAGCGGAGGAACTGTTGATTTCGGACTTGTACAGAAAGAAAAAAATCCGCTTACTATAATAAAAGGTTCAGGGGAAATGTTCATGTCAATGGGTCATATAGTGGGAATGTCCCTTAAACAACTTGTTTCTGGTCAAGCAAAAAAAGAAGATATTTCCGGTCCTGTAGGCGTAGTTACTGCTATAAACGAAACCACACAGGAAAGTGAAGATATAAAAGATACGATTTTTCAACTTATCTATATGACATCACTTATTACAATAAATATCGGTATATTCAATCTTTTGCCCATTCCGGGACTTGACGGCGGACGGCTTATTTTCTGCTTTATAGAACTCATACGCCGTAAACCCGTAAAGCCTGAACATGAGGGTTATGTGCATCTTGCCGGAATGGTTCTGCTTTTCGGCATAATGATTATGGCGACATACAATGACATAGTACGTCTTATAACGGGCGGTGTATAATCTGAAAGGCATGGAAAAATAAATTTTTTTCATGCCTTATGTAAAATAATGGAGGATTTTAACATGCGAAACGCAAAAAAAGTAAAAGTCGGGGACTGTGTCCTTGACGGAAAACATATATACATACAGTCCATGCTGAATGCACGTTCCGACGACATAGAAGGAAACGTCCATCAGGCTATTGAACTTGAAAAAGCCGGTTGTGAGATTATCCGAACAGCTATTCCCGACATGGAGGCTGTAAAACTTATTCCGGCTATAAAGTCAGCTGTAAAGATACCACTTGTTGCGGATATTCACTTTGATTACAGGCTTGCCCTTGAATCAGCAGAAGCCGGAGTTGACAAAATCCGCATAAACCCCGGAAATATCGGCAGTAATGACCGTATTAAAAAAGTCGCTGATACGTGCCGTGCAAAGAATATTCCCATAAGAATAGGTGTAAATTCCGGTTCTCTTGAAAAAGAATTACTTGCAAAATACGGCTCACCTACACCGGAGGCTCTTGTTGAAAGTGCATTGAATCACGCACGACTGCTTGAACAGTTTGATTTTGACGATATTGTACTTTCCATAAAGTCATCAGATGTAAACAAAATGATTAAATCATATCGGCTTGCATCTGAAAAATGTAATTATCCGTTGCATTTAGGTGTGACGGAAGCTGGTACGGAACATATGGGACTTATAAAATCTGCTGTGGGAATAGGTTCGCTTTTATGCGACGGAATAGGTGAGACTATCCGTGTATCGCTTACTGCCGACCCCGTAAAAGAAATCTATGCCGCACAGGATATTTTAAAATGTATCGGCAAAAGAAAAAGTATAAGGCTTGTTTCATGTCCGACTTGTGGACGTACAAGAATTGACCTTGTGAAAGTTGCACATATTGTTGAAGATACTGTCAGAGATATGGACAAGGATATAACTGTTGCCGTAATGGGCTGTATCGTTAATGGACCTGGAGAAGCAAAAGAAGCTGATATAGGAATTGCTGGTGGTGACGGCTGTGCGGTAATATTCCGCAAGGACGGCACACAGCGTAAAATCAAAGAGGAGGATATTGTCAGTGAACTTATTGCAGAAATTGACAAGCTTTAAATTATGAATATAAATTTAGCTGAATTTTTAAAGGATTATACTGAAATTCCTGAAAGTACACGGTGTGGTGAGATTTTTAAAATTGTGTATTCTGAAAAAATGGATAAAATGACTTTTATGGCAAATTTCAGTGAAATAATTTCAAGTGAAGATATTTTCGCATTTGAAAAAACTGTTGAAAAAGTTTTGCATATTGACAGAATACGTCTCACGTGCCGTTATCCGTCGGAGCTTTTCAGCGTGAAATGCTGTGGCGAACTGATAGAGCTTCTTCGCCGTGATATATCCATAATAAATGGTCATCTTGCAGATGCAGACATACAATTGAATGAAAATACGCTTTCTATCAGACTTATGCATGGCGGGCGTGATATTCTGGAAAAATACCATTTCTGCCAGAATTTTTCACAGCTTATACATAACCAGTTCGGAATTGAAATATCTGTAGTTCTTAACGGTGGTGAAAAAATATCATCTGAAGAATATAATGAAATGATGGAAAGGATTTCCGCTGAACTGCCCGACTACAGCAAGCAGTTAGCACCGGAACAGCCCGTTGAAAAGCCGGATATTGTTATACCGGACAAGCCGGTTGACATAGATTCCCTTGATACTGAATTTGATGCTGAATCCGCTGAAATTATTTTCGGTAAGGCTATACACGAAAAACCCGCACCCATAGCCGATGCCGTACAATTTACAGGAAAGAAACAAGTTGTTGTAGGTGATGTTTTCGCACTGGAATTTAAGGAATTACGCAACGAAAAAACAGTTGCAACATTTGATATAACTGATTACAGCGGTTCGCTTAAAATAAAAATTTTTGCCGACACAGATAAAATTGACAGCATGAATATTTCAAAAATAAAAAAGGGAAATACAATTCTTGTAAGCGGAAAACTTGACTATGACCAGTTTGCACATGATATAGTCATAACTCCTGATTCAGTAATCAAAGTAAAGAGAATACCACGAATGGACAGCTATCCCGAAAAACGTGTTGAGCTTCACTGTCATACGAATATGTCCGCTATGGACGCTATTACCGACCCCGTAACTCTTATAAAAAGAGCGTCGGAGTGGGGACATCAGGCTATGGCGATTACCGACCACGGAGCAGTACAGGCTTTTCCGGACTGTATGTATAATATGCCGGATAATTTCAAGGTAATATATGGCTGTGAGGCATATATTGTCAATGACCTTGACAAACAGACAATACTTAAAAATCCTGACAGCAGAAGTATAAATGATGAAATGATAGTCTTTGATGTTGAAACAACTGGTCTAAGCTTTTCAGCAGACAGACTCACTGAAATAGGTGCGGTAAAGCTGAAAAATATGCAGATTATTGATACATTCAATACAAAGGTAAATCCTATGAAACATATTCCGGAAAAGATTACGGAACTTACCGGAATATCCGACGACGACGTGAAAGACGCTCCGCTGGAAAAAGAAGCCATAAAATTATTTATGGATTTCTGCGGTGAAAATCCCGTACTTATTGCACATAATGCAAACTTTGATACTACTTTCATAAATGAAGCTTGCAGACGTAATGACATAGATTTTAAGTATAACTGGATTGATACGCTTATATTATGTCAAATAATGCTTCCCGAAATGAGCCGGCATAAGCTGAATTATGTGGCAAAAAAACTAAAGCTCGGAAAATTTGAACATCACAGGGCATCGGACGATGCTGTTATGCTTGCAAAAATATATATTGAACTCGTCGGAAGACTCATTAGCGACAAGGGCGTTGAAATTCTTGATGACCTTAACTCAAAAGCCGGTGAAATTGATGTAAAAAAGCTGAAATCATATCACCAGATTATTCTTGTAAGAAATCAAGAGGGACTTAAAAACTTATATAAGCTTGTATCTTACAGCAACCTTGACTATTTCTATAAAAAACCGCTTATTCCTAAATCGGTTCTGCAATCTCATAGGGAGGGGCTTATTTTCGGAAGTGCCTGTGAAGCAGGTGAACTCTTTCAGGCTATGTTGAACAACAAGCCGGAAAACGAAATTGAACGTCTTGCATCATTCTATGATTATCTTGAAATTCAGCCGACCTGCAACAATGAATTTATGGTGCGTGACGGAACAGCCGAAAATGTGGAGGAACTCCAAAATTATACACGTCGTATTGTCGCACTTGGTGAAAAGCTGAATATTCCGGTATGTGCAACTTGTGATGTACACTTCATAGACCCGAAAGATGCGATATATCGTAAAATTATTCTTGCAAGTATGGGATTCAAGGATATTGAAAATCAAGCCCCACTGTATTTCAGAACTACAGAAGAAATGCTTGCAGAATTTGAGTTTTTAGGTGCGGACAAGGCAAAGGAAGTCGTCATAACAAACACCAATATGATAGCCGATATGGTGGAAGTCGTGAGACCTATTCCGAAAGGAACTTTTACTCCGACAATTGATGGTGCAGAAGAAGAACTCAAAAAAATAACCTATGAAAAGGCACATGAAATTTATGGAAATCCGTTGCCGGAACTTGTTGAAAAACGTCTTGACAGAGAACTTACTTCAATTATAAAACACGGATTTGCAGTGCTTTATATAATTGCACAGAAACTTGTATGGAACTCCGTTGAAAACGGCTATTTAGTAGGTTCAAGAGGTTCTGTCGGTTCGTCGTTCGTGGCGTCAATGGCAGGAATTTCAGAAGTAAACCCACTTCCTCCGCATTATGTATGCCCTGAATGTCAGCATAGTGAATTTATTACAGACGGTTCATATGGTTCAGGTTTTGACCTACCGCCGAAAAACTGTCCGCACTGCAATACTGAAATGATACGTGAGGGACATGATATACCATTTGAGACGTTTTTAGGATTTGACGGAGACAAAGCACCGGATATTGACCTTAATTTTTCCGGTGAATATCAGTCACACGCCCATCGATATACAGAACAGCTTTTCGGTAAATCGAATGTTTTCAAGGCTGGTACTATTTCAGCGGTTGCCGACAAAACCGCATATGGATATGTAAAAAAATACTGTGAGGATAACGGAATAACCCTAAATAATGCCGAAATGAACCGTCTTGCCATAGGCTGTACGGGTATAAAGAGAACTACCGGTCAGCACCCTGGGGGAATGGTTGTTGTGCCATCAGACTATGAAGTATATGATTTCACACCGGTACAGCACCCTGCTGATTCCGCTGACTCGGAAGTTATAACTACACATTTTGATTTTAATTCACTTCATGATACAATACTTAAACTCGACGAACTCGGACACGTTGTTCCGACCCTGTACAAACACCTTGAAGACCTCACCGGAAAAAAAATAAAGGACGTTCCGACGGCAGACCCTGATGTTATACGTATGTGTACAGACTGCACAGTCCTTAAAGTAACTCCGGAAGAAATATACTGCAAAACCGGAAGTCTTGGTATTCCCGAAATGGGTACGAATTTTACAATACAGATGCTTATTGATGCAAAGCCGACTAAATTCAGTGATTTTCTGCAAATCTCCGGACTTTCGCATGGTACGGACGTATGGTTAGGAAACGCAAAAGACCTCATAGACCAAAAAATATGTACAATTTCTGATGTTATCGGTACTCGTGACAGCATTATGACATATCTGTTATATAAAAACGTTCCGCCTAAGGACGCATTTCAGATTATGGAGTGGACGCGTAAAGGAAAAGCTCCGAAAAATTTCACACCAGAAATTATTCAGATGTTGAAAGACCATGATGTTCCGGATTGGTATATTGATAGCTGTCTCAAAATAAAATATATGTTCCCGAAAGCCCATGCCGCCGCTTACGTAATAGCTGCCATAAAATTAGGGTGGTTCAAGCTGTATATGCCTCTTGAATATTATGCAACATATTTTTCTGTAAGGGGTGATGATTTTGATGCTGAACTGGCTATACAAGGCAAGGAAGCTGTCCGGAAACGTATTGATGAACTAAAGGAAATGGGCAACAGCCGTTCAAAAAAAGAAAGTGATTTATATGATATGTTGCTGATAATAAATGAAATGCTTTCACGGGGATTTGAATTTCTGCCGATAGACCTTATGAAATCCCATGCTGTAGATTATCTTGTTGAGGACGGAAAATTAAGAATACCATTTGCATCTATGAGTGGTGTCGGTGCAAACGTCGCATACGCCATCTATGAGACGGCACAGGCTGGAGGGTTTATTTCTATAGAAGAGTTCCAACAACAGTGCGGTGTGTCAAAAACAACAATAGATATGTTAAAAACTATAGGTGCTTTTGGTGATTTGCCCGAATCTGCACAGTTATCATTCTTTTGACTTGACTTTTTTTTAGTAGCGTGTTATCATAGTATCATGTTAACACGCTAAAGCGATAGGAGGAATTAAATGAAAAATTATGACCTTATTACTCCGGAAGGTACTAAAGATTACCTCTTCGGAGAATGTATAGTAATCCGTAACGTTGAAAATACCCTTGTAAATCTTTTCAGAAGCTGTGGCTACAGCGAAATAATTACAACAGGGCTTGAATTTTATGATGTTTTCAATCTTAATTCACGTTATTTTCCACAGGAAAATTTATACAAAATGACAGACAGCAAGGGCAGACTGCTTGTTGTTCGCCCCGATACTACAATGCCAGTGGCAAGAGTAGTGGCTACACGCCTGAGAGATGCAGTTTTTCCGCTGAAACTCTACTACAATCAAACTGTATACCGTACAGAACCAGCCCTTAAAGGAAGAAGTGACGAAATTGTACAGACCGGAATTGAACTCATAGGCTCACAATCAAAATCCGCTGACCTTGAAGTTATTGCAACCGCTGTAACGGCTCTTAAATCTTTCGGTATGGAATTTTCACTTGAAATCGGTCATATCGGTATCTTTAAGGAACTTGTTGAAAGACTTGAAGTTTCTGATAAAACAAAGGAAAAAATCCGTCGTCTTATTGAAACAAAAAATTTTCCGGCACTTAATGATTTACTGGACTCTCTTGGAAACAGTAGTATCACCTATGCTCTGAAAAAACTTCCGGCACTTTTCGGTGATGAGGAAGTCTTTGAACAGGCTGAAGAAATCATGCCGGACGAAAATATAAAGTATCTGCTTGACGAACTCCATGAAATTTACAATAATATCGCTGAACTTTGCGGAAATGACGGAGTAATTACTGTTGATTTAGGTCTTGTCAACAAAACCGACTACTACACCGGACTTATTATAAAAGGTTATTTGCAAGGTCATGGTGAGGAAGTACTTTCCGGCGGACGTTATGACAAACTTATTTCTGAATTTGGATATGATGCTCCGGCTGTGGGATTTGCGGTAAATGTAAACGCTGTAGCAAAACTTATTGAAAAAAACGGCGTTATGCCAGCTATGCCACGCATAGATGCTATTGTTTATGCAGAAGAGGGATTTGAAGTTTCTGCAATAAAAACCGCACAGGCATTGCGTGAGCAGGGTCTTGTTGTTGAAAATGCACTTTTTGACGACATAGAAACTGTAAGAAGTTACGCAAAAGAAAAGAAAATCCCACAGGTTGTTATTGTAAACAGTGATGTTATGGAGGCTGAATATGAATAAACCAATAAGAATAGCTCTCACTAAGGGCAGACTTGAAAAAGATACAGTCGGTCTTTTCGACAAACTCGGATTTGACTGCACAGCCGTTCACGAAAAAGGCAGAAAATTAATTCTGCCAATTCCTGATGCTAATATGGAAGTAGTCCTTGCAAAGGCAAACGACGTTATAACATACGTTGAACATGGTGTGTGCGATATGGGTGTTGTCGGAAAAGATACCATAATGGAAATGCATGGCAAATTTTTTGAACTTGTTGATTTAGGGTTCGGACGTTGTAAATTCGCTCTTGCAACTAAAAAGGGTTACGATTTCTACAGTGGTTACGGTGTAAAGACAATCGCTACAAAATATCCGAATGTGGCAAGAAACTTTTTTGAAAAGAAAGGCATGGATACCGAAATTATAAAAATTGAGGGTTCTGTAGAATTAGCACCGCTTCTTGAACTTGCAGACGGAATTGTTGATATTGTCGAAACGGGTACAACCTTAAAAGAAAATGGTCTTGAAGTCATAGAGGACGTTGCACCGATTTCTGCAAGACTTATCGCAAACACTGTCAGCCTTAAACTCCGCAAGGACGAAATAAACAGATTAATCACACTCATAGAGGAGAATTTATAATGAAGAAAATTTATGCAGATGGCACAGCAGAAGTTGAGTTCCTTAACGAACTCAGCAGACGTGCCGGCGAAACGGACAGGAAAGTTACGGAAACTGTTTCCGCTATTATAGACGACGTAAAAAACAACGGCGATACAGCTGTAAATAATTATACTCTCAAATTCGACGGAAAACTTCCTGAATACTATGAAGTACCCAGAGACGTTATAAATGATGCAATGACAGAGGCAGACCCTGAATTTGTAAACGCTTTACTCAATGCACAGGAAAATATTGCAGATTTCCACAACAGACAGGTTGAGCAGGGCTTTATTAATGCAAAGGATAATGGCGTTATTCTGGGACAGAGAATAAGAGGTCTTGCAAGGGTAGGTCTCTACGTTCCGGGAGGTACAGCAGCATATCCGTCAAGTGTGCTTATGAACGCCATTCCGGCAAAAATCGCAGGTGTAAAGGAATTAATAATGGTTACGCCACCGCTTAAGGACGGCACACCTAACAAGGATATACTTGTTGCCGCCGCCATATGCGGAGTTGACAGAATATTCCTTGCCGGTGGTGCACAGGCTATAGCAGCACTTGCATATGGTACTGAAACAATTCCTAAATGCGACAAAATTGTAGGACCTGGAAATATTTTCGTTGCCACTGCTAAAAAATTACTTTACGGCGTTGTTGACATTGACATGATTGCAGGACCAAGTGAAATTCTTGTACTTGCTGACGAGACTGCTAACCCGAAATTTGCCGCCGCTGATTTGATGTCACAGGCGGAACACGATAAATTAGCATCTGCAATAATGGTAACAACAAGTGAAAAACTTGCCGATGAAACTATTGCAGAAATAAATCGTCAAAAAGAATATCTTTCAAGAAAAGAAATTATTGAAAAATCTCTTGAAGATTACGGTGCAATAATTATCACGGACAGTCGTGCAAAAGCCGTTGAGCTTGCTAATGCAATAGCTCCGGAACACCTTGAAGTCCTCATGGATAATCCTATGGAATTACTTGGAAGTCTTGATAATGCCGGTTCTGTATTCCTTGGACACTATGCAAGCGAACCTCTTGGCGATTATTACGCTGGTCCTAACCATGTACTTCCCACAAGCGGTACAGCAAGATTCTTTTCACCTCTTGGAGTGGCAAGCTTTACAAAGCGTTCAAGCTACATATACTATACCCGTGAAGCACTTGAAGAGGCTAAGGACGATATTGTACTTGTTGCCGAAAAAGAGGGTCTGACCGCACACGCAAACGCTATTAAAGTACGTTTTGAATAATCGGAAAGGCAGTTGTTTTTAATGATAAATAAATGGGAAGATAATGTCCGTCGGGTAGTGCCATACACTCCCGGCGAACAGCCAAAAGACAAAAATATTATAAAACTCAATACCAACGAAAATCCTTATCCACCTGCTCCGTCAGTACGTGAAATTCTTGATAATTTTGATGTTTCACAGATGCGTTTATATCCTAATCCGGATTCTGAAATTTTAGTAAATGCAATTTCGGAACGCTATAATTTAAAACAGGAGCAGGTATTTGTCGGTGTCGGCTCTGACGATGTTATTTCAATGGCGTTCATGACTTTTTTCAATTCTGATAAGCCGATACTTTTTCCGGACGTTACATACTCATTCTATGATGTATGGGCGGACGTTTACAGAATACCATATAAAACCTGTCCGCTCCGTGAGGATTTCAAGATAAATCCCGACGACTACAAACAGGAAAACGGTGGTATAATTTTCCCTAATCCAAATGCACCCACAGGTGTACTTGAAAGCATTGATATGATTGAAGATATTATCAAATCAAATTCGGATTCAGTTGTTATGATTGATGAGGCATATATAGATTTCGGTGGAAAAAGCTGTCTGCCTCTGATTGAAAAATATGATAATCTTCTTGTGATACAGACTTTTTCAAAGTCACGCTCTATGGCTGGTATGAGGATAGGTTTTGCGATGGGTAGTGAAAAACTCATAAAATACATGAATGATGTTAAATTTTCTGTAAACTCATACACAATGAACAGTGTTACACAAATTTGTGGTGCGGAGGCTGTACGTGACGAAAAATACTTCACGGAAACTGTAAATAAAATTATTGCTACCCGTGAATACTCAAAGAAAAAACTTGCTGAATTAGGATTTACATTTACTGATTCTATGAGTAACTTTATTTTTGCAAGTCATAAAACTGTGAATGCTGGTTATATTTTTGAGGAACTCAAAAAGCGTAAAATTTTTGTCCGCTACTGGAATAAACCACGTATAAACAATTACATGAGAATTACAGTCGGCACAGATGAGGAAATGGATTTACTCTTTAAAGCACTGGAGGAAATTCTTACATGAACGATTTTTTAAGAAAAGGCACAGTAACCCGTACCACAAAGGAAACTGATATAAATATTTCCATAACTCTTGACGGCATGGGAAAAGCTGATATTTCCACAGGAATAGGCTTTTTTGACCATATGTTGACGGCACTATCCGTACATAGCGGAATAAGCATGACGGTCAAAGTAAAGGGAGATTTGCACGTTGACTGTCATCATACAATAGAAGATACCGGAATTGCACTCGGTCAGGCTTTAGGAATTGCACTCGGCAACAAGTCGGGAATAGTCCGCTATGGTACAGCATATATCCCTATGGATGAGTCTTTAGCCATGGCAAGCCTTGATTTGAGTAACAGACCATTTCTTGTATTCAATTGTGATTTTACTAATCAATCATGTGGTGAATATGATTTATGCATGACAGAAGAATTTTTCCGTGCATTTGCGTTCAACTCCGGAATGACACTTCATATAAATCTGCTTTATGGCACTAATGACCATCATAAAGCAGAAGCAATATACAAGGCGGTTGCGCATGCTCTTAAAACAGCCATTGCCCAAAATGCCGACGGTGCTATACTTTCAACAAAGGGGGTTTTATAAATGATTGCAATTATCGACTATGGAGCAGGAAATATTTTCAGTGTGAAAAATGCTCTTGACTATCTCGGACTTGAAAACCGCCTTGTATCTGATGCCGATTCAATAAAAAGTGCAGACGCAATAATTCTTCCAGGTGTTGGAGCATTTCCGTCGGCAATGAAAATGCTTGAAAATTCCGGTCTAATTGATACAATAAAGGAACAGGCTACTAAAAAGCCATTTCTGGGAATATGTCTCGGAATGCAGTTGATTTTTGAAAAAGGCTATGAATTTGAGGAATGCGACGGTCTCGGACTTATAAAAGGCTCTGTTCGCAAAATGGAAAGCGAAAATTTAATAATTCCGCACATGGGCTGGAATAAACTGGAAGTCCTGAATAATTGCAAATTGCTTGACGGTCTCGGTGATAATGAATATGTATATTTCGTACATTCATATAAAGCAGAATGCAATGACAAGGATATTTCTGCATACTGTGAGTACGGCGGACGTGTTCCGGCACTCGTACACGACGGACGGTTTGTTTACGGTGCACAATTCCACCCCGAAAAAAGCGGTGAAACAGGTTTGAAAATATTAAAAAATTTCGGAGGTCTCATATGATTATTTTACCCGCAATCGACATAAAAGACGGCAACTGTGTAAGGCTTTTCAAGGGGGATTTTTCAACTGTTGAAAAAGTAGCCTCCGACTATCTCGAAACTGCAAAGAGTTTTGAAAATGCCGGTGCTGAATGGATTCACATGGTAGACCTTGATGGTGCAAAAGAGGGAAGACCCGTAAACACTAAAATTTATACAGACGTTGCCGAAAAAACGAATTTAAAAGTTGAACTCGGTGGTGGTATAAGAAGTCTTGAAACAATTCAGGAGTACTTGAATATGGGAATTTCAAGGGTTATTTTAGGTTCTGTTGCACTTAAAAATCCGAAACTCGTGCGTGATGCTGTTGAAAAGTTCGGCAGTGAAAAAATAGTCGTCGGTATTGACGCTATGAATGGCATGGTTGCTACTGAAGGCTGGCTTGAAACTTCCGATGTGAACTATATCGACCTCGCAAATCAGATGATAAAATCAGGTGTAAAGTATTTTATATTCACCGATATATCAAAGGACGGTACACTTTCCGGCGTAAATAAAGAACAGTTACAGGCTTTGGCAGACGGTACGGAAAATTGTAATATAATTGCAAGTGGTGGCGTTCATACAATGGACGACATAAAGGTGTGTAAAGCAATGGGACTTTATGGGACTATATGCGGAAAATCTATTTATAAGGGTACGTTAAATTTAAAAGAGGCTATTGAGTATTCTGTTAAATAATGAAAAATATTTTTGCAAATAAAAAAATTCTGATTTTGTCGTTTATATTTTTGATATTGGAACTATCAGTTATTATTAAAATTGTAAATGTTCTGAAAGAAGTAAAATCCTATCCTTATGAAACAACTGCCACAATATATTTTATAGGACTTCCGGACGGCACTGTTTTTGTATCATGTTATGACGAAAACAATGTGTTACATAAGGACGTTGCTATCAGAAATAAAACGATACGGGGAAAAAGCGATTATGTAAATTCTTTTTATGGCAAAGAGATACAAATTCTTTTTAACAGCAAAGAAAATAAAGCTATATCACTGCCCGACTTTCATAGATTATGGACATTAGCGGTTATTGTTCCGTTAATGTACCTGATGATTATATTAATCTGTTATTTCATATATAAAAAAAGACTGATAAAACGGCAAAACATTTAAAAAAGGTATTGAATATGCTGAAAAAATTTCTTAAAATATGTATAATTGTTCTTGCTGTATGGCTGTGTATCGGAATAACTGACTATATACTTGTTGCGGTCATGGAAAAAGAAACTGTTTTCTGTTCGGCAGATGAATGTTGTCATTATTCCGGTATCGGCTATGAATTTGATATTTATACAAGCCCATACACTGGAAATCCTGAATACGCATTCTATATTTTCGGTCGGTTGACAGACTGTAATTTTACTAACGGAGGATAATATGGGAATTAAAAAAATCCTTACAGAAATAAAATACGAAAAATCATATGACGAAATAAAAGCGTTGATTTCTGAAACAACTAATCCGGTACTTCTTCATATGATAACGGTTAACTATAACTGGGACGACGGATTTTATATTCCGGAGTGCATTATTCAAAACAGATATTGCGATTTAGGTACGGCACTTATGATTTTTGACTATGCTGACGGTTATTCATTTCTGCTTGACAATGACGAACTCACAGATATAGATTGGAAAAATTTCATTGAAAAGTTAAAGCTTGAAATACAGAATAGAAAGTTTGAAACGCAAAAAATAAAATATCTTCCTGAATTGTCATGTGCTGACAAGTTGAGAATTAAAAAGTTATATCCGGATTTGGAAAGCGTATTTTCAGAGGGAACTTCCGGTGAAGAAATAGGGTTGATAATTGTATAGAGGGGGCATTATGGCAATAGACAGGGCAGACTGGTACTGGGAAAGTACAGAAAAATTATATCGTGAAACTCACGGCATAACCGGAGAACTTACAGAAACACAGGAAGATGAAATATGGAATCTTTCGGCTGAACATATCGGTATTTTCCTTGAATGGATTATAGAAAACGGCATGGAGGGTGTTGACTCTGACAAAGAAGACTGTGAAAAAGTAAGGAGCGGTAAAATGTCAGGAACAGAATATCTTTTCAGAAACTGCGACGGTAAACTTTGTGACGTGGATATAAATGAGGATTTACTGCCATTTGTGGAGTATTATTACAACAAATACTGTGAAGATTACGAAAAATATGACCGTTCACTTTTGAAGAAAAAAATTACTGAAAGGTATGAAAAATATGTGGACTGAAATAATAAATCAGAAAAGCGTTGAAGATTTCATGAAAAAAACCGACACAATGGAAGACTGGGAGACACTGGATATAATATCGCTTAAATATGAAAAACATAGTCTTTCAATGATAGTTGAAAATACTACTTTCGGCAGACTGGAAATGTTTTTTGAAGGAGTACGCCAATTCAGCCGTATTGATTATCAGACTGGTTTTTATACATATTGTCATGGAAGTTTTTTGCAAATTCGCACAGACTTATGCGGACAAGTCAGGCACGATAAACCGCTTATCGTCTGGACAGATAACTATTGTGTCAAAAGCCGTGAGGATATTTTAAATGGCGAAACAGATAACATTCAAGATAAAATTGTTGTCGTTGCAGAAAGAATGAAATACCGCTTTATAGGAATTGCAGAAAATACCAACAATGAATATTCTTTGAAAAAAATCGTTGAAGAAAATTATCTTGTTGAAATTGCATGGGATAAATTCTGGGAAAACTTTGACAGCTATATTAAAGAGAAGAAAGTCGAAGCATTACAGTACAGAATTACAGGCAGAGAAGATATAAAACCATATTTTGAATCATACGCCCTGAAACATTTTCCGGACAGTTCAGAAACGTTTATAGTCATGACAATAAAATTTTATTCTGCCGAAAACAATGAATATCTTGGTTATTATGACATTGTTTTCAATATGAACCTTGAAATTACAGACGATTTTTTCGTGATAGAATGAGATTAAATATGAAAAAACATAAAAAGCTATCAGTCATATTATTTTTAATGATTTTGGCAGTAATAACAGGAACTATCAAATATATTATTGAGTACAAACCGTATTTATCCGGCACATACGAAAATGAAGATAAAAATGCAGTTCTTGTAATTGGGGACAGACAACAGGGCAGTTCTTACGGAACATTTTTTGTTAATAATGAAGTGGTCAAATATATCTTGTATAATAAAGGAAATAATTTTGAATTTTATGATATTGTGGACAATTATGCAAAAATGTATGAAAGTATATATGTTCCGTTCAATTCAAACATTTTTACACAGAAAATTACATTTACTTATGACGGCGTGGAATATTCTTTCAAGAAAGTTGGTTCGTCGCCAGGTGCACTCTAATTTATAATAAAAAAGGAGACTAAAATGTTATTGATTTTAACGGATATTATAACTGAAAATAATATAACTTTTGTTTCAGGCAATACACATATCGGAAGCATAAAAGGAATATGGAAATCTTCCGTCACGCCCGTAATCATGCAACATTATAACATTGAAATTGATTTCGGAGTTATTGACAGAAATTCAATAATCATCAATAAAGAAGCTACAGATGTAAATTCAGAAATCATTGACGACAGAGTTGTTTTCACAGGCTTATGTGAAGATATTGACGAAATATATTATATCAGATTTTCATTTGACGGACTGGAAATGCTTGACATTAAAAATGATGATTTTACTATAAGAAAAGGTGATTTTATTACTTTTTCAATTCAGTTTAGTGAAATCGGAATATACCCGTATTAATTTAAAGAAAGGATAATATATGAATAAAAAAGTAATATTGTTTCCGTCAAGTTACTTTTCCATAAAAGAAGTTGACGAAGATTTAAAAAAAGAATACGAAGCAGTAAAAGAAACGGGATTATTTGATGTAATACTTTTCGGATATGACCAGTGGTTTAATGAGGGAAAATTAGTTTTAAATTATTCGCCGTCTTTGCCGTGTAATGCGGTTATGCGTGGATGGATGATGAAACCTGAACAATATGCTGTATTTTACGAAAAGTTGTACAGCCGTAACATAAGATTAATTACTACTCCTGAAGAATATACTTTAATGCATATTTTCCCGAACATATACAATGTATTCGGAAATGATACAGCCCGAATGAAGATTTTCCCTTTGTACGAACAGATTGATGTAGAAACTATAAAAAAAACTTTCGGCAGATTTATGGTAAAGGATTTTGTGAAATCCGTAAAAGGTACTCAATTTCCACGTTTTTTTGACAGTTCGATAACACAGGAAAAATTCAATGAATATATGGAAATCTTTTATAAATTCCGTGGAAATTTACTGACAGGCGGTATCTGTATAAAGGAATTTCTTGATTTGAAGTATTATAATGAAAAAACAAATGAATACAGAGTATTTTATATAAACAATAAAATAGCCTCTATCAGCAGAAATTCAGGTCAGGAACAATATACAAATCAACCCCCGACAGAGTTACTTGAAAAATATAGTAATCTTTCAAGCTGTTATTATACGATTGATTATGCGGAGTTATCGGACGGAACATGGAAAGTTATAGAAGCCGGTGACGGAAGTGTTTCAGGTTTATCAGAAAATCAGAATATTTATAGTTATTTCAGAACATTGTTTTATGCTTTTTAATAAAAATATGGAGAACAAAAAAGACGATTTTTTTGTATTTCGCCTGTGACTTTTTTGGGTTTAGCGTGTTATATTACGTCATTTCTAAAGAATAATAAAAGACTACAGAAAAGAGTGAATTTATGTTTTACAAGCTTGACAACGACTACATAGAATATTGTAACGATGACAATCCATGGACTGAAATAGAAAATGATGATGATATAGAAAATTTCTATAAGAATTTTAATTTTCATGATACATATATTGAGTCGGTAATGTATGCAAGCGGTGTAATTGAACCAGACAGTTATCATACATTAACGGATAATTCGCATAACATGATAATAACATTTACATGCTGGGGCAGACGGCTTGAAATGCTTTTTACAAGAGTAAGAAGATTTTCATTACAAGGTTTCAATGAAAGAATGTTTGATGAAGTGGACGGTTATATTGAGTTCCGCACGGATTTATGGGGAAAAACCCGTGATGACAGAGTTGTTGTGTGGGGAAGTTGTTATCTTCCGCATGAAATCAATCTTAGCTGTGATGGTGCTACATACGTTATAGCTGACGGACTTAAATGGCGTTTCGCCAAAGAATAAAAGGAGGTTAAAAAAATGCTTGCAAAAAGAATAATCCCGTGCCTTGATGTGCGAAATGGCAAGGTAGTAAAGGGAGTAAATTTTGAGGGAGTACGTGACGTAGGCGACCCTGTTGAATGTGCGGAGGAATACAACAAACAAGGTGCGGACGAAATCGTATTCTATGATATAACTGCATCTTTTGAGGGCAGGGGAGTGTTTCTTGACGTTGTCAGGGAAACAGCTAAAAAAGTATTCGTACCGCTTACGGTCGGTGGTGGAATAAAGACGGTTGACGACATACGTGAGACTCTACGTGCCGGTGCAGATAAAGTTTCAGTAAACTCACAGGCGGTAAAAAATCCGCAGTTGATACATGACAGTGCAGATATATTCGGCAGTCAGTGTATATGCGTAGGAATAGATGCTAAAAAAATTGCCGACCACAAGTGGACGGTCTACATAAACGGCGGACGTGTTGACATGGGTCTTGACCTGATAGACTGGGTACATCAGATTGAAAAACTCGGAGCAGGTGAAATCTGTCTTAACTCCATAGACGCTGACGGCACTAAAGAGGGTTTTGATATTGAAATGCTTAAAGCTGTATGCGATAATTGCAATATTCCGGTAATAGCAAGCGGAGGAGCAGGAAAGATAAATGACTTTGCGGAAGTCTTTGAAAAGACCGGTGCAACTGCTGCATTGGCGGCATCACTTTTTCACTTCAAAGAACTTACTGTACAGGAAGTAAAATCCTACTGCCGTGAAAGGAATATTATAGTAAGATAAAAAAGGAGGTGACAGGAGTTGAAATCGCTGAATAAAATATATCCGCTTATTTACGGAGTTTTCGGAAGTTTAGGGTTTATATGTTACATAAATATTCTGCTGGATTTTGATTATAAAGTTTCAGCACACCCATACGCACACCCTTTCTGTCTCATTGCCGGAAGTTTTTCACTGATTATATGTATGGCTGTATTCTGTCTTGACATAACGTCGTTTATAAACGATGAAAGAAAACTCCGACGTATTCTGAAAGGAGTGTTAATAACTGTTGTTTCGTTTGTGATATGCTTTTTTGCGTGGAACGGACTATGGCAGTTAGTAAGCGAATTTATAAGTAAAAAAGGGTGGTGATAAAATGAACATAGTCTATAAAGATATTCACGATTTTAGCTGTGAACAACTTGAAGATTTATTCTTGTCTGTTGAATGGTCTTCGGGGCATTATCCGGAAAAGCTTGTTACGGCAATGAAAAACTTTGAGACTGTCTTTTCCGCATGGGACGGCAATAAACTTGTCGGTATGATATGTGCGATGGACGACGGAATTATGACGGCATATATTCATTATTTGCTTGTAAATCCCGAATATCAGGACAAAAAAATAGGCAGAGAGCTTATCAGAATGGCAAAGGAAAAATATTCTGATTATCTTAGAATAGTAGTCGTCGCATATAATTCTGAACTTTCTTTTTATAAGAAATGCGGATTTGAAAAATCAGATAATGCAAGTCCGATGTTTATAACGTCATTATGGACTTAGAAAGGAGAATTAAATGATAAAAATTGACTTGAATGACCTTGATAAATTTTTTGTCAAGGGAGAACTCATTCCGGCAATCTGCTATGAAGTGAACACTAAAACTGTTCTCATGCTTGCATACATGAACAAGGAGAGCCTGAAAAAGACTCTTGAAACAGGCTATACATGGTTCTGGAGCAGGTCACGGCAGGAATACTGGAATAAGGGTGCTACTTCTGGACATCTTCAGAAAGTAGTTTCCATTTACGGCGATTGTGACAATGACACGCTTTTAGTCAATGTTGAACAGACCGGTGTTGCGTGTCATACGGGAAGTTACAGCTGTTTCTTTAATGAAATTTATAACAATGAGGAGAATTGAAAATGACTGTTTATGAAGAAATTTTTGAAGTAATCAAGGAAAGAAAAAAGCAGTACGAAAACGGCACATCTGCTGAAAATTCATATACCTGTTATCTTTTCGACAAGGGCGTTGACAAAATCTGTAAGAAAGTCGGCGAGGAAGCAACGGAGACTGTTATTGCCGCAAAGAACGGAGACAACGACGAACTTATGAACGAAATCAATGACCTGCTTTATCATGTAATGGTACTC
>CAMWQI010000009.1 GCA_947176345.1 uncultured Ruminococcus sp. | reverse complement strand
GTTCGGGTAGTAGTGTTCAAGGATTTCACGCCAATTTTTACCCTCATTCGCCATAGCGTTTGCACCATATTGGCTCATGCCGACACCATGTCCGAAACCTCTTGTTGTAATGACTACTGTCTCACCGTCGTAACTTATCTCAAAACAGGCTGAACGGAGAGCAAGTACTTCACGAATATCATTTCCGCTTACCTTGAAATCTCCTACCATTGCAGATAATACCGTTCCGGAGTCGGAAACTGAATTTATTGTAATCCATGATGTAAAGTCTTCACTTAGAGTTATTCCGGAAAATTTTTCACAAAGTATCTGCCGGAGCTGTTCTTTTTCATAGCGTACTTCGTCAAGATATTTCGGAGCGGATTTGTCATAACTGCTGTCTACCGGCACAAGATAGTCAACGGCTGTACCCCATGCATTTTCGGCACTTTCAGTTTTTCCGGAAGACATTGAATGAAATGCCGATATAATCGGCTCGTCCCCATAAGTTATTATATATGGAAGTACATCATTTACAGCATTATCTATTTTATCATAATATGTTTCAAAATTGTCGCCGTAATATTCCATAGCCTGATTTTTAGTGAAATATCCCTGATACTTGTTAGTATCATTGGAAAAATCAGCACCACACAGTTCCGGAGTAGGTGAGTTGTGTTCCATTATGCGTTGACGTTCGGCGTATGTATGTGCAGCTACAGCCTGTGCTTTCAGTGCATCTTCCTCAAAAGTAGCCGGCATTTCAGCACAAACTGCCCCTACTACATATGTTTTTTCGTCAACTTCAATTACTTCTCCGGTTGACACGTCCAGCACTTTATATGGCTCACCGGTATAAGATATAGTTTCTGTATTATCCGAAGTTTCAGCCGATACAGCTTTTTCCGCGACTGCTCCGGCGTTTCCTGAAAAAAACACAGGTACAGCCGGAACAACAGCTATTGAGATGGTTAAAAAAATTAATGTTGAAAAATATCTTTTCATTTTCACAGTTACCTCACACTAAAGTATTTGACATAACGCCCGATATGGTGTATAATTAAGTATGAATATATTTAAGGAGTGTTGTTGATATGCCAATAATGTCGGGTTTTAATATTAAAAATTTATGCAGTGAACTGGTTGAAAATGCCAGTATATCACCGTCTCTTTATGATAAATACCACGTCAAGAGGGGGCTTCGTAACAGTGATGGCACAGGTGTTGTTGCCGGAATAACAAATATATGTAATGTTCACGGCTATGTGCTGAACGAAGGTGAAGTAGAGGCTATACCTGGTGAACTTATCTACAGAGGATATAATATAAATGACCTTGTCAGAAACGTTGAGGAAGAAAACCGTTTCGGCTATGAAGAGACAGTTTTTTTACTGCTTTTCGGACATCTGCCGACAGAAAAGGAACTTTCACAGTTTAATGCATATATTTCATTAAGGCGTGATTTGCCCAGTGGTTTTGTTGAAGATATGATACTTAAAGCACCGTCCAGAAATATAATGAATAAACTTTCACGTTCAGTGCTTGCACTATATTCCTATGACGATGAGTGCGAAAATAAAAGCCTTGAAACTGAAATGCGTACTGCTATAGGACTTATGGCAAAACTTCCCGTTATAATGTCCGCAGCATATCAGGTAAAAAGGCGTGTATTCGATAATCAGAGTATGATTATGCACCCCATAAACTATGAAGAAAATACAGCACAGTGTATACTTTCGCTTTTACGTCCGGATAGGCAATATACTGACGATGAGGCAAAAATGCTTGATTGTCTGTTGATGTTACAGGCAGAACACGGTGGTGGTAATAACTCTACATTTACGTGTCGTGTGCTTACATCTTCCGGCACAGACCCTTATTCTGCATATTCTTCTGCTATAAGTGCGTTGAAAGGTTTCCGTCACGGTGGTGCTAATATACAGGTTATTAATATGCTTGATAATTTCAAGGCAAATATAAGAAACTGGAATGATGAGGGCGAAGTTGCCGATTATATGCGTAAAACCATACGTCGTGAGGCTAATGACGGTTCAGGGCTTATTTATGGTATGGGTCATGCTGTGTATACTGTTTCTGACCCACGTGCAGTTATTCTCAAGAGAAAGGCTTTTGAACTTGCTAAGGGTAAGGAAATTGAGGCAGAGTTCCGTCTCCTTGAAACTGTTGAACGTCTCACACCGGAGATTTTTTCAGAGGTAAAGGGAAGTACAAAGACAATGTGTGCAAATGTTGATATGTATTCCGGACTTGTATATAGAATGTTGGACATTCCGGACGAACTTTTCACACCACTTTTTGCAGTTGCAAGAATGGCTGGTTGGTCTGCACACCGTATGGAAGAAATTATAACCGGAAACAGAATTATCCGTCCGGCATACAAGGCTATTGCAAAAGGAAAGCCATATGTAAAATTATCTGAAAGAGAGTCCGCCTATACTCATGAAATATGAAAATTCTTAAATTATTTGTTTTTCCACTGGTTATACTGCTTACGGGCTGTGCATTCAGTTCAAGTATAGATAATCTGATGTCACCGCCTAAACTTAGCGTTGAACAGGAACAGATTTACAGTGCACTCACAGATGCAACGGGTACTTCAATAAGCCTTAAATACCCTAAAACCGGAAAATATTTGTCTGCTTTTATCATTGATGATATAGACGGTGACGGTGGCAATGAAGCAGTTGTATTCTATGAAAAAAACAGTATTGCACTTGAAGAAAATACTTTGAGGATAAATATTCTTGACCGTTCAGACGGCAAGTGGCGTTCAGTATGCGATACACCGGCAAAAGGTGCGGAAATTGAAAAAGTCATGATTTCAAAGTTAGGCTCTAATGACCGCACTAATCTCATTATCGGAAGCAGTCTGATAAACCGTTCAGAAAAAAATGTTTCCATATACAACTATATTGACGGAAATATAGAAGAAACTTTTTCCGAATCATATTCATTTATAGATGTTACCGACCTTGACAAAGACAATGAAAATGAGTTTTTGTTATTGTCGGGTGCATCTGCTGGTGGTACAGCATCTGCACAGGCATTCAAACTGAAAGAAGATGGTCTTTACTACCGGTATAGCTGTAATCTCAGCGGAAATTTTACAGAATTTGACAGTCTTAACTATGGAAAAATTGACGACGACCGCACGGGTCTTTATATAGATGCGGTCACGGGTACTGGACTTATCCAAACGGATATAATTTATATGGATAACACAAATCTGAAAAAAGTCTTTTCTACCGCTGATGAGTCGGCTTTTACGGTAAGACCTACAGGTTGTACTTCATTTGATGTTGATGGCGATGGCATTCTTGAAATACCTGTACAAACTATTTCCTTAGGCTATGAAGACGTTTCCGAAAGTGAACAGATGAAAACGACTGAATGGTTTTTTGTGGGAAGAAACAATAAACTTGAAAAAAAATATACATCATATTACAGTATAAATGACAGTTATATATTTGTGTTCCCTGAAAAATGGGAAAACCATGTCACAGTAAAGCATGATTTTATAAATGATGAAATAGTTTTCTGTTCATATGAGGACGGAAAAGCCGGAAGAGAATTATTGAGGATTTATTTTGCCACTGACCCGCCGTCTATAGAAGACAGGCTTTCTAATGGCTATATGCTCCTGAAAACTAAAGGTGAATCGGCATATCTTTCCTATATACCGTATAAAAACGATAACACAGATGGTCTTTCTATTACGGAGGGCGATGTGGCTGTGGGTTTCAGGTGCAGAGAGTAATTTTTTTAAAAAGGAGCTGAAAATATTTTGAAACGTATACTTATATGTGAGGACGAATCGACTATCCGTGAATTTGTTGTTATAAATCTTAAACGTGCTGGCTATGATGTTGTTGATGTTGACTGTGGCGAAGCTGCACTGAAAACTTTTGAAATGGAACACGGAAATTTTGACATTGTTCTTCTTGACATAATGATGCCCGGAATAGACGGTTTCACAGTATGTAAGAAAATCCGTGAAAAGAGTTCCACAATAGGCATAATAATGCTTACGGCACGTACACAGGAAATGGACAAGGTAAGTGGTCTTATGATTGGTGCGGACGATTATATAACAAAGCCATTCTCACCCTCTGAACTCACCGCAAGAGTTGACGCTATTTACAGGCGTGTATGTATGAGCTTTATAAAAAATGAAAAACAGTCTCTTATTGAGTCAGGACCATTTGCACTTAATCTCAAAAGTCGTACAGTGACTAAAAATGGTGTTCCCATTGAACTTACACAGGTTGAGTATCAGATACTTGAATTTTTCATGAACAATAAAAATACTGCTCTTGACCGTGCAAGCATTCTGAATCATATATGGGGTGAGAGCTATTACGGCGACGACAAAATAGTTGACGTAAATATAAGAAGAATACGCATGAAAATTGAGGAAGAACCGTCAAGCCCTAAATATATAATTACTATATGGGGTTACGGTTATAAATGGAATGATACACAATAATGGCTAAAAAAAGTATAACTAAACGCTGGATTATAAATAATTTAGGCGTTGTGGTACTGGTAATGATTATGCTTGACCTTGCATTCATATATGCAATACAAAGTTATTTCTATAGTTCAGCAAGGCAATATCTTGTGTCAAAGATAAATGCTGTAACAAGTGTTTTAAGTGTGCATTCACAGGACAGTTCAGCGAATTTTTCTGCTGAAATGCGTAATATGCTTGAAACTTTCAATGAAAAAGATAAAATAGAACTCATGGCTATAAATTCAAAAGGACGTGTGGTTTTAACGTCATCGGGATTTTCACCGGACGAAAATTTACTTATGCCCGACTATGAACAGGCTATGGAATACGGTGAGGGCTATTATGTAGGAAAAATGCCCAGCGGTGAAAAAATTATGGCAGTTTCTATGCCGGTAACATCTTTCAGCAGTGAATACAGTTCCGTGCGAATGGTCACATCGCTCACGGATATTGACCTCAATATAAAAACAAGTGCCATTGCAATAACGATAGTATGTTTTGCGATTATACTTATGGTCATAATCACGGGATTTTATTTTGCCGGTTCTATAGTAAAGCCCATACGGCAGATAAGCGGTATAGCCCGAAAAATAGCTATAGGTGATTTTTCCGTGCGGATAAACAGCAACAGCAACGACGAAATAGGTGACTTATGCACAGCCATAAACCATATGGCTGATGAACTTTCCAATACAGAGGCTATGAAAAATGAATTTATATCATCTGTCTCTCACGAACTCCGTACACCTCTCACAGCTATAAAGGGCTGGGCTGAAACTCTCATGATTGACAGTGACTCAAATCCTGATACTGTCCGTAAGGGTGTAGGTGTTATCGTCAATGAAACGGAAAGGCTTTCACAGATGGTGGAAGAACTCCTTGACTTTTCACGCATGCAAAGCGGACATTTTACGCTACAGGCGGAAAATATGGATATACTTGCTGAACTTGGTGACGCTGTATGGATTTACAGCGACAAGGCACGTCGGGAAAATATGAAAATAATCTACAATGACCCCGAAATGTTACCATTTGTTTTCGGCGATAAAAATCGTATACGACAGGTATTTATAAATGTCATTGACAATGCCGTTAAATATTCGTCGGCTGGTGATACAATCACAATAAACGCTTCTGAATCGGACGGAAAAATTATAGTCACTGTATCTGATACGGGTTGCGGTATAAAAGAATCTGATTTGTCAAAGGTAAAGACTAAATTCTATAAGGCAAACCATACAAGACGTGGTTCAGGTATAGGACTTGCGGTTGCAGATGAAATTATTGCCATGCATGAGGGAACTATGGATATTTCAAGTGCCGGTGAGGGTAAAGGTACAACTGTTACTATTGTACTTCCGGCAAAAACACAATAGGAGATAAATATTTATGGGAAAAAAACAATCCGGTGAAAAATTCAAGTCAAAAATAGGCGGACAAGCTCTTATTGAGGGCATAATGATGTTAGGACCAAATAAGGGTGCTATGGCTTGTCGACTGCCCGACGGCTCTATAGACCTTGAAACATGGGAAGAAAATAACGGAAAGAATGCTCCGTGGTATAAAAAGACTCCGCTTGTGAGAGGCTGTGTGAACTTTGTTGAGTCAATGATGAGAGGCTACAAATATATGATGAAGTCCGCCGAAAAACAGCTTACTGAAGAGGAAAAAGCAGAAGAGGAAAAATCAGGAATATTCGATATAATAATGTATATAGGAACGTTTGTCGGAATAATTATGGCAGTGGGACTTTTCATGTTTCTGCCTAAATGGATAGTGGGACTTTTTTCAAGCATTGCCGAAAAAAGAATAATACGCTCCGTACTGGAGGGCATTGTTAAAATAGTTATCTTTGTGGGATATATGGCACTTGTAAGCCTTATGAAAGACATACGACGACAATATGAATATCACGGTGCGGAACATAAAACAATAGCCTGTCATGAGGCGGAATTGCCACTCACTGTAGAGAACGTCCGCAAACAGTCGCGTTTTCATAAAAGATGCGGAACAAGTTTTATATTTATAGTGCTTATAATAAGTATACTTGTTATGTGCCTTGTGCCGTTCACTGTTACATGGCAGAGAATAGTTGCATCACTGATACTTCTTCCGCTTATAGTGGGAATATCCTATGAGTGCATAAGGCTTGCCGGAAATCATGATAATTTATTTACAAGAATACTTTCTGCTCCCGGACTTGCCATGCAAAGAATAACTACCCGTGAACCAGATGACAGTATGATTGAAATTGCAATAACTGCTCTTAAGGAATGTATTCCTGAAGATAAATCGGAGGACAAATGGTAAATAATGATTTTTTCCGTGAATGTGTTTCCATTATGAAGGAAAACGGCATAGAGTCTGCATATTTTGATACAAAGTGTATCTTTGAGGATTTTCCGGACGAAAACCGTGAAAAAATTCTTGATATGATAAAAAGACGTTCAGCGGGCTATCCGTTGCAGTATATTCTTAAAGAGTGGGAATTTTATGGATATAAAATTAAAGTCAATGAAAATGTACTTATACCGCGTCCGGAAACTGAATTACTTATTGAAAACATAATTAATTTATGCAGAAAAAATAATATAATCAGTCCGGCAATAGCCGATTTGTGTTCCGGAAGTGGTTGCATAGCTGTGGTTTTGAGTAAGGAAATACCTTATTCAGAAGTGAGTGCAGTTGAAATTTCGGAAAAAGCAGTTGATATAATAAAAACAAATGCCGAACTTCATAATGCGGATATTAAGATATTCAATGCCGATGTTCTGAAAACTGAAACTGCTGAAAAATTTTCCGGACTTGATATAATAGTTTCAAATCCGCCATATCTCACACATGACGAAATGAATACTCTACAGAAAGAAGTCACTTTTGAGCCGGAAATAGCACTTTTTGGTGGTATAGATGGTCTTGATTTCTACAGAAAGATGATTCCGCTATGGAAAAATTCCCTTAAAAACGGTGGTTACATAATGTTTGAATTTGGCGACAATCAGCATGAAAAAGTAGGGGAAATATTAAAGGAAAACAATTTTAAAAATATAACATTCAGCCGTGACCTACAGAAAATTATCAGGTCGGTGACGGCACAGAAACAGGAGGATTTATAATGGCTAAAAAGGAACTCGCAAAAAAAGCACCTGTTGTACGCAATGCAACAAAGGATGACAAGAAACTTGCACTTGAAAGTGCATTGAAACAGATTGAAAAGAAATATGGTGCTGGTGCTGTAATGCGTCTTGGACAGACTGAAACTCTCAATGTTGATGCTATCCCGACAGGCTCTATGCGTCTTGATATGGCACTCGGCATAGGTGGTGTGCCTAAGGGACGTATTGTTGAAATTTATGGTCCTGAAAGTTCCGGTAAAACTACCGTTGCACTTTCAGTAATCTCACAGGCACAGAAACGCGGTGGTGAGGCTGCATTTATAGACGTTGAACACGCCCTTGACCCTAATTATGCAAAGGCACTTGGTGTAAATACCGATGATTTGCTTGTTTCACAGCCCGACAGTGGTGAGCAGGCACTTGAAATCGCTGAAGCCCTTATCCGTTCCGGTGCTATTGATGTCATTGTTATCGACTCAATAGCTGCTATGACTACCCGTGCGGAAATAGATGGAGATATGGGTGATTTGCACGTGGGACAGCTTGCAAGACTTATGTCACAGGCTATGCGAAAACTCACCGGTGCTATTTCAAAGTCAAATTGTGTAGCTATTTTCATTAATCAGATTCGTGAAAAAATCGGCGTTATGTATGGTAATCCCGAAACAACCCCCGGAGGACGTGCATTGAAATTCTATGCTTCTGTACGTATTGAGGTAAGGAAAGGTGAAGTTATCAAGAATAACGGTGAAATAATTGGTGCATCTACACGCTGTAAGGTTGTAAAAAATAAAGTAGCTCCGCCATTTAAGGAGGCTACATTTGATATGATGTATGGTCAGGGTATTTCACGTACTGGTGAAGTGCTTGATATGGCTGTGGAACTTGATATAATCAAAAAAGGTGGTTCATGGTTCAGCTATAATGACCAGAAATTAGGACAGGGTCGCGACAATGTAAAGGAATTACTTAAAAATAATCCGGAACTCATGAAAGAAGTTGAAGACCAGATTTTAGCGCGTCAGGCGGAAATATTCGATAAATCCGGAAAATCTGAAAAAACGGAAGACGTTTCTGCTGAAGATGATACTAAAGAAATTCTCGACGATATAGATGAGGATTTTGATGAGTTCACACCAGCTGAAGAATAATGAAGATAAATTCTGTAAGGATTTACAAGGGTACTACCTTTGAAGTGGAGATAGACAATGAAAAAAAAATCTATCTCCACGCCGATATAATAGCGGATTTCGGGGTGCGTGAGGGCATTGAACTTGAACGCCCTGAACTCCGTAAAATAATTTATGCCTCGAATTTCAGGCGGGCTTATCAGTATGCACTTTACTGTCTTGATTATCGGGACTATTCGGCTAAGGAAATGCTTGATAAACTTGTTAAAACGTATAAGAATGAAAATTTATGTCAGGCTGTCGTGAAAAAACTTGAGGAATGCGGAATTATCAGTGATGAACGTTATGCCGAAAAACTTGCACGACGGTTTGTTGAGGGAAAAAAATACGGTCTGAAACGTGCAAAACGTGAGATAATTCTTAAAGGTATAGGTGAGTACATTGCGGAAGACGCTTTACAAATTTATAATGAAAGATTTCCGGAAAATCTCGCATATCTCATATCAACAAAATATGTCCGTCTGCTTACAGACAAGGAAGACAGAAAATCAATAGAAAAAGTCAAAAATTCACTTGTAAGGTATGGTTACGGCTATGATGAAATCAACCATGCTGTAAAAGAATATTTTGATTGTCAGGAGGATTAATAATATGCCGGTTAAAGTTGGAATGGTGTCGTTAGGCTGTTCAAAGAATTTAGTTGATTCAGAAAGAATGCTGTATAAGCTGAAAAGTCATGGTTATAAGCTCGTGACAGAGCCGGGGCTTTCTGATATTGCAGTTGTAAATACCTGTGGTTTTATACAGTCTGCAAAAGAAGAAGCTATTGAGACTATTCTCGAACTGGCTAAACTCAAAGAAGAGGGTACTATTAAAAAAATCGTAATTACGGGCTGTCTCACGGAACGTTACAAGGAAGAAACCGCTGAACTTTTTCCGGAAGCTGATGCAGTTATAGGAATAGGAAACAACAAGGATATTGTTGATGTACTTGACCACGTAATGAAAGACGAAAGATACATTAATTTTGCACCTAAACTTGATGCGGAACTTACAGGCGAAAGAATTATTTCAACACTGCCGTTTTTTGCATATCTCAAAGTTGCGGAGGGCTGTTCAAACTGCTGTACTTATTGTGCCATTCCTCAGATAAGAGGAAAATTCCGTAGTGTTCCCATGGAGGACGTTATAAAAGAGGCTGAATGGCTTGCAGAAAACGGTGTTACAGAACTGATAGTAATTGCACAGGACACATCACGCTATGGTGAGGATTTATACGGTGAGTCAAAACTGCCGGAACTTCTCCGCCGTTTATGTAAAATTGATGGCATTCACTGGATACGTACATTATACTGCTATCCGGAGAGAATAACCGACGAATTACTTGAAACTATTGCCAGTGAAGAAAAACTTGTCAAGTATCTTGAAATTCCGATACAGCACTGCAACGGTGAAATCCTTGACCGCATGAACAGGTGGGGTGACCGTGAAAGTCTGGAAAATCTTTTCACGCATATAAGGGAAAAAATTCCGAATGTAATTCTTCGTACAACTCTTATAATAGGTTTTCCGTCTGAAACTGATGAACAATTTACGGAAT
The DNA here is from genome assembly GCA_947176345.1 of uncultured Ruminococcus sp. Classification (GTDB taxonomy): domain Bacteria; phylum Bacillota; class Clostridia; order Oscillospirales; family Ruminococcaceae; genus Ruminococcus. The sequence continues at coordinate 21,704 of CAMWQI010000009.1, read as the reverse complement.
TATCAGAATTTGTACAAAAAGTCCGTTTTGACAGACTTGGTTGTTTTGCATACTCACAGGAAGAAGGTACAAAAGCTTCGGAATTTGATAATCAGATTGACGACGAAATAAAAAATCATCGTGCGGATATTATCATGGAACAGCAGATGATGATAAGTGCTGCAAACAATGAAAAACTTATGGGCAAGGTATTTGAAACAGTTATTGAGGGTTTTGACCGCCTTGCTGAATGCTGGTTCGGACGTACTGCAATGGACGCTCCCGACATAGACGGAAAAATTTTCTTTACATCTGAAAATCCGCTTGCTGTCGGGGAATACGTGAAAGTAAAAATTACTGATACACTTGATTATGATTTAATCGGAGAGGTGATAAGTTAATGAATCTTCCAAATAAGCTTACATTGCTGAGGGTTTTTCTTATACCGTTTTTTCTGCTTTTCATGTACTGGAATATGCCATTTCATTACCTGATAGCATTTGTTATTTTTGCCGGAGCGTCAATTACAGACGCACTTGACGGAAAAATAGCAAGAAAACATAATCTTGTAACTAATTTCGGAAAATTCCTTGACCCGTTAGCCGATAAAGTACTTGTAATATCTGCCTTGACGGTTTTTGTAGAAATTCCGGAAATAAAAATGGGTGCAGTACCGCTTATCATAATAAGTGCAAGGGAATTTATGGTTTCCGGATTGAGACTTCTTGCGGCAGACAGCGGAATTGTAGTAGCTGCTGGCATATGGGGAAAACTCAAGACGGCATTTACAATGGTGTCTATAGTGGTGGCATTGGTATGGTTAAGCATATGCCGTGATTTTGATTTCAGCATTTCGGACGGCATAAAAAATGCCATTGATAATATAGTTATTCCTGTACTTATATGGATTTCAACGGCACTCACGATAATTTCAGGCTGTGTTTATCTTAAAGGTTACTGGCATCTAATTGACTCTGATAAATAAAGGAGTGATTTTTTCATGAAACACTGTGCAGGTCATATAAAATATCTTATTGCTATAAAAGAACTTTCTGAAGTTGACGAATATGTGCGTAGCGTGAGTATTGCAAGGCATTTAGGAGTATCACGTCCAAGTGTAAGCAAGATGTTGCGTTGTATGGCTAATTGTGGACTGGTCTATGAAGATTTCTGTAATAGCGTTGTACTTACCGCAGACGGCGAAAATGCTGTAAATGAAATATTCTCTAATTTCAATGAAGTATATATGTTCTTTCATAATTTCCTTAAACTGCCTCAGGAAGAGGCACACGAACACGCTGTAAAGTTTGTGACAGAATTTCCGCATGATACCTGTGAACGTCTTAAAGGTATTGTGAAGCGTACAATCAGAAAAAAAGTATAAAATAAAAGCCGGAGTAAATAGTGGTGTTCATAAAGAAGTTTAAGCTATAGCACTTATGATTTTCAGTCAAAAGTGCTATGGCGTTTCTATTGACAATGTAACGGCTTTGATGTATAATTATTACTAAGATAAATCGGAATTTAAAAGGAGACTATTTTATGATAACAATAGATACTTGGGCGGTTATAGCGGTTGATGATAACAGCGTCATAGTTGAATGCCCATTTATGCCTGAAAATTGCACAATGACCGTTCCCGTAGAAGAAATAGGAGAATGTAATATAGGCGATATTTTATCAACTGAAACAGGCGGTTGGCTGTATCTGAAGAAAGAAGAATTGAAAGACCTTAATGATACAGGCAGGAAAATATTTGAAGATTATTTAAACCGAAAAGGATTTGTATACCATGATACAAAACACTATGGTTTTATTGCAGGTTAAATTCTGATTTATGTGAGTAATCAAGTATTAATAATAAGCCCCGAAGCAGTTATCAATAATTGTTTCGGGGCTTAAACTTCTTTATGAGTATCGAACTAAATCCGTCTTTTTTGTGTTTTGCGTGTTAATTTTTTGGATTTCGTGTGTTAATTTTTCAGCTGTAAACCGACGTGCAAAGAATATTTGCGGATGTGTAAAAGGATATTTGCTTTACTTTCTGGAAATTCTGGATTATAATTATCTCACAAGGAGGTGAATTTTTATGAACATAGGCAAATCAATAAGACAGATACGGACGGAAAACAATATGTCACAGGAGGATTTTGCAGGGATATTTTTTGTGACACGACAGACAGTTTCAAACTGGGAAAACGGGAAAAGCTATCCCGATTTGAACACTATCGTCAAAATAAGTGACCAGTTTGGTGTATCGCTTGATAAACTTTTGAGGGAGGACAAAGAAATGGTAAATCAAATTTCAGAAAAAACAGCAGTCGGAATAAAATGGAACAGGCTTAAACGCACGGTATTTATAGTTATTTCTATAATAATTATATGTTTTATGATTACTCTTGCTGTATATGGTATAATATGGGCATCAAGGAAAAACAAACTTGAAAAAAATTTCAATCAGGGTATAACTTCTTTAGGCTTTTCGGAAAGTTCAGAACGTTTCTACATTATGAAAGACAATAACATAACGTATGTACTTCCACATCAGGAAATGCCATCATTCTGGGATTTTTCAACGGATTTTCATGCAAAGTTTCTTGACTGTAGCTATCAGGAAAATGAATATACTTTCAATGTGAGGTTTTCTGGCGAAATGCGTTCACTTACGGTGACAGACGGCAACGGTGAAGATTATTACAGTAGTATTGACGGTTCAGAATTGCCGGAAAATATCCGTAAGGTATATAATCAGGAAATGATTGAAAAAATTCTTAATGAGGGAAAAAATATATATAATCAGGTATATTAAAAAAGGACGGTTTTAACCGTCCTTTTATTTACATATCGTTTCTGTTTTCAAGTGCCTTATAGAGTGTGACTTCATCGGCATATTCGAGAATACTTCCCACAGGCAGACCGAATGCAAGCCGTGTGACTTTTACTCCGAGAGATTTCAGCAGATTTGCTATATACATAGCAGTTGCATCTCCCTCAACGTTAGGGTTGGTAGCCATAATAACTTCTGCTATATTTCCGCCTGAAATTCTTGAGAGTAGTTCTTTTATGTGTATGCTGTCGGGATTTACGCCGTCGGCTGGAGAGAGAAGTCCGTGAAGTACATGATAAACACCATGATATTCCCGTGTGCGTTCAAAAGCCGTAACATCTTTAGGTGTTTCAACGACACATATAATGCTTTTATTGCGTACATCTGAAGAGCATATAGGGCATATCTCACGTTCTGTAAGATTCATACAGCACTTACATTTATGGATATTTTTTTTAGCGTTCACGAGTGCAGTTGCAAAGTCCTCAACGTCTTTCATTTCCATTGACATTACATAATATGCGAGTTTCTGTGCGGTTTTCATGCCAATGCCGGGAAGTGATGCGAACTTTTCAGTGAGTATTATAAGTGGTAAAGCGTTATGGTCAGCCATTAGAAAAGTCCTGGAATAGAAACACCGCCGGTTATCTTGCTCATTTCAGCTTCAGTGGTGGTTTCAACGTTGTTTACAGCCTCATTTACAGCACTTATGATTAAATCCTGTAACATATCAATATCTTCAGGGTCAACGACTTCCGGCTTGATATTCAGTGACTTGATAGTTTTCTTGCCTGTGATAACGACTTCCACAGCACCGCCACCAGCAGTAGCAGAAAATTCTCTTTCCTCAATATTTTCCTGTAATTCAGTAATCTGGTCTTGCATTTTCTGTGCCTGTTTAATCATCTGATTCATGTTCTGTGCGTTTCCGCCTACATTTTTTGGGATTCTTGCTTTCATTTTTTCAATCTCCTTTGGATAAAAAATTATTGGTTATTGTCAACAGCGGTTTCAATGCTGTATTCTTTGGCTTTTTGTATAATCATTTCAGCCATGCTTTTCTGTTTTTCGATGCTTGTTTCACAACGTGCCTTAATTACATACCGACTACCGAGAATTTTATTTATAGTATTTCCGAGTATGATTGCATTTTCCTTGTGTTTTTTGAAAATATCTATAAATAAACGGTTTATGGCTGTAATGAATATTACGTTTCCGGCAGTAACGGCATATGAGCCGTCCAATGCACCTGCAAGGTCTGGCTTTACGTTTTTGAGTTCCTCCACAATTTCGTCCCAGTGTGAACATGGTGTCATATCTTCCTGTTTAAGTGACTTTATATCCACATTTGCGACGGGTTCGGAGTCGCGTATGGGGTTATTAGCTGTAAGGACTTCCGGTGGTTTCTGATTAGCCGGAGCAGGTTGTGAAAAATTTACAGCTGAGACAGAATTAAGTTTATTCTCCAACTGTTTTATTTTATCATAAATTTCAGAATTGTCAATACTTTCAGGAGAATTATTTTTATTTCCGCAAAGTTTTATAAGGGTCATTTCAAATTCTACACGTCTGTTCATTACGCGTGACATATTTTCACGGCATTTCTGCAATGCCGATAACTGATACATTACTTCTTCGGCGGTGGATTGTCCGGCAAGTGCATTAAGTTTTTCAAGTTCATCGGGCATACAGACAATAAGGTTAGGTGCTGTCTGTGGTGATACCTGAATAAGCATAATATTTCTTAATTGTGTTATGAGTTCCTCACAAAGACGTGTCAAGTCCTTTGACATATCATATAGATTTCCCGTTACTGAAAGTGCCTTTGCAGTATCTTTTGTAGCTATTGCTTCAAGAATTTCATATAAATATTCACGTCCGGCAATGCCAGCAGAATTTGAGACGGTTTCGGCGTTTATGATTTCCGCACACACTGAACACTGGTCAAGCAGAGATACAGCATCACGCATACCACCGTCGGCAAGTTTCGCTATAAGTGATGCACCGTCGGGAGTAAGGTTAAGTTCTTCCTGTCCGGCTATATATTCAAGGCGTGTGGCTATATCCTGTGGGCGTATACGTCGGAAATCGTATCGCTGACAGCGTGATGCAATAGTAGCCGGAACTTTGTGTATTTCAGTTGTTGCAAGTATGAACATTATATAAGCGGGTGGTTCTTCCATGATTTTCAGCAGTGCATTGAATGCGCTTGTTGATAGCATATGAACTTCATCGATTATATAAACCTTATATGAACAGCGTTCCGGAGTATATATAGCACCGTCGCGGAGGTCACGTATATCATCAACGCCGTTATTTGAGGCTGCATCTATTTCTACTATATCAGTAAGTGAACCGTTTTCAGCATCACGGCATATATCGCATTCAAGACATGGTCTGCCGTCTTTCTGATTCGGACAGTTTACAGCTTTAGCAAGGATTCTTGCACAAGTAGTTTTACCAGTTCCTCGTGAACCCGTAAAAAGATAAGCGTGTGCAGTCTTACCGCTTTTAATCTGATTTTTAAGCGTATCAGTTATATGTTGCTGGGATATGACATCATCAAAAGTCATTGGTCGCCATTTGCGGTAGAGTGCCTTATACATCTGAAATATTTCCTTTCTGTATGGTAGTTTTCTACAAAAAATTCCGGAGCATAGATGTGCAGGCTTGCTGCGGCACACAAAACAATCCGCTTAATGCTGCTCGGTCTCCCGCCTGACATGGTTCACGGGGTCTTGTTGCACAGGGCCCACACATCTATATTCCGGAATTTATCCCTGAAACAGAGCAGTCATAATGCTCTATATATTATCATATCACAAAATTATCGATTTGTCAAGAGTTATTTGAGAATTTTTTTTAAATAATAATTACTGTTTTTATGTTGACAGTAAGCTGATAATATGGTATAATTGTATAGATAAAAACAGAAAGGGTTATAAAAACATGAATAAACCAGAAATTTTATATATGGTAGTTCCGTGCTACAATGAACAGGAAGTTTTACACGAAACTGCTAAGCAGTTGAAAGAAAAATACACAACCCTGATACAGCAGAAACTTATCTCCGAAAAAAGCAGAGTGGTATTTGTAAATGATGGCTCTAAAGATACTACATGGAAAATTATTCAGGAACTTCATGCAGAAAGTCCGGAATTTTTTTCAGGCATAAACCTTGCACATAACAGTGGTCATCAGAATGCAGTTCTTGCCGGACTTATGACAGTCAAGGATATATGCGATATGGCTATCACTATGGACGCTGATTTACAGGACGATATAAACACCATTGATGCTATGGTTAAGGAATATTACAATGGTAATCAGGTTGTTTACGGCGTGAGAAGTGCAAGAAAAACAGATACTTTTTTCAAGAAATTCACAGCAGAAAGTTTTTATAAATTCATGAAAATCATGGGTGCGGACGTTGTTTATAATCATGCTGATTTCCGTCTTATGAGCAGGCGTGTATTACAGGAACTTGCAAATTTCAAGGAAGTAAATCTATTTCTGCGTGGTATGATACCAATTATTGGCTTTCAAAGTTGCAATGTTTACTATGAACGTCATGAACGTTTTGCCGGTGAAAGTAAATATCCCCTGAAAAAAATGCTTGCATTCGCAATAAACGGAATTACATCATTCAGTACAAAGCCCCTGAAACTTATAACATCATTAGGATTTATAATGTTTATTATAAGTATAATAGCGTTTATATGGAGCTTTATTGTTAAAATTGCCGATTTATCGGTAAGTGGCTGGTCAAGTATCACGTGTTCGATATGGCTTATAGGTGGTCTGCAACTGCTTTGTTTGGGAATAATCGGCGAATATGTCGGCAAAATTTATGCTGAAGTAAAACAGCGTCCACGCTTTATAGTAGCTGATTTTATAAACGATACAGGAAAAAATTAACATACGAAATACAAAAAAACGGACATTCATTTCTGAATGTCCATTTTGTAAGTCTTCATAATAATCACTAATGCTTCATGTAGGATTGTGGCTGACCGTTTTTCATTCTTTCAAGACATAGATTATAGCGTTCGTCATACGATTCTACTACATAGTCGTCTTCATCATAAAAATATGCAGTTGGAAATGCACGATAAAACTTTGGTTTTGTGGCATACTGTCCCGACACGCAGGCAAGTTCACCAGCGTTTATCATCACAAAATAATCAAAGCCGTCCTTTTTCTGATAACAGCCGTCCAGTGCGTTGTCAAATGTATTTAAAAATTCGTCGCTTACGTTGTAATTCTTACTGCTGTCGGAACATATAATGCAGTTTTCCGGAATTTCCGTGCCTGTTTCTTCAAGTCCGGTCAATACTGTTTCGGACGCACTATACAGGCTTCTTAGTTCGTCCAATACCATTGTTCTTTCTGCCTCATATAGGTGTCCCATTGTAATGTAATCAACTTTCCAGCCTTCGCCGTCAATATAGTATAGTGTGTATTCTGTATCTACAATTTTTTCATATTCGGGGTCTTCTGTACCGTCATTGAACTCACGTGATATTGTACAGTAGACAGTTACGGCTTTTTCTATATTGAAATATATATCAGGCAGTTCAGTTATAGGAGTTGACATAAGCTCAGACAGTTTATCTATATCGGGATTTTCAGTGCCGTTTTCTTCGATATATTCGTACAAAGGCTGATAACAGCCGTAATATAAGTTAAAATATGGCATATATTCTTCTGATACCGGTTCTACTGAATCAATACTTATAAGACCTACGTCAACTGAATTGATAAAGTCTATAATGCCATATAAGGAAAAAAGGTCATTGTTATAAAGTACTCTTATTGTATCACAATATTTGTCAGGAAAGCATAACTCTATTACAGTATCACTGTTATTGTTTTGGCATTTAAGGAACTTGTCAATAACTTCCGCATATTCTTCTGTTCCCTCGACGGAAGTTTTTGATATTTCTTCCGTTTCGGGTTCAGTGATTTCTTCTGTAGGTTCTTCTTCAACGTCCACCGTTTCGGATTCGGAACTTTCTTCTGTGATTTCCTCTGTTGTTTCTTCTGATACTGATGTCATGGAAGATTCGTCAATAACTTCGTCTGCCGTATCATTTCCGCACGACACAAACGAACACAACATAGCCGTCATAACAAGAATGGCTGTTAACTTTTTCATAATGTCAATCTCCTTTAATCATCACCGGATTTTTTTGACTTCTTATATTTTGATTTCTGTCCGAAATTAAGGGATATAGTAAGTATCTTGTCGGAATTGAACAGTCTAAGTGCAAAGAACATACATATTGCAAATACAATTACCTGATATACAAGACCACCATAGAATATTGCTGTATTGCCAAACATTAGGTTTGACATTCCGGAAAATGTATGTGTGAATGGTATAGCATATACAAGTATTCTTATAGCCATAGGAAGTGTATTTATATCGGCAAGCATTGAAATGAGATAAGGTACCATTGCAAGCATCATGATGGGCATGATTACTGTCTGTGATGATTTTGTATCGTTTACCAATGCACCAAGCATTATTGATACTGAAAGACATATCATTATTGTAAGGAATAACTGCACTCCAACAAGTACATAATCGCCGGTTGACAACGAAAGTCCTAACTGTTTTATAGCATCGTCCGCTGAAAGAACGTCATCAGCAATGCCCGAAACAAGACTTTCTGTCTGTACGGAGGAATTTTTTATAAATCCTGAAAATCCGAACATATACACACCGGCGTTTATAAGTGCAACCACAGCAGCTGCAAGCATTTTAGCAGTAATTATTGATGAGCGTGATACAGGTGCTGAAAGAAGTGTTTCAAGAGTTTTGTCTATTTTTTCGTTTGATATTGAACTTATAAGCGACTGTGATGTCATCATAATTAGCAGGAAAACAATAATAGGAAGCATCATATTCTGCATCATTACTTTATTCATTATGCTGTCAACAGAAGCATGGGCTGATTTGTCGTCTACTACTGTATTTTCGTTAAGTATAATAGGATTTTCCATAAGTTCAAAGTCTTCCGGTGACATACCATATTGTGATGCTATTGTGCTTGCTATGGTATTACTGATAAGTGCCACTGCTCCGGAAGTACCAGATGAAATATTTGACATTGTGGCAGCTGAAGTCATTCTTGATGCCGTAATTAATTCCGGTTTTTCGCCGTTTTCTATAGTAGCCGTGAAACCCTCCGGAATAATCACAATATTCTTTATATCATTCTTTTCAAGAATAGAGGCATAGTCGTCACCGGAAACTTCAAATTCCGTGACTTCTGCACCAGCAGTTTTAAGTGATTCAATAATGCTTTTTGTAAAATCTGTATTATCAAGGTCACTTATGCTTATTTTAGGGTTAGTATTTTCTTCAACAGCGTCATTGATAGCATCTTTCGTAACATTTCCTATAATGGACAGTATAGCCAGAATAGCAACAAGACTTAGAATCATTTGTGCGTTTATAAGTTCTTTAAGTTCTTTCTGAAGCAGGTTAATGAATTTCATTCTCAATCACCACCCTTTCAAAAACCTCTTCAAGATTGACAGCATTGTAACGTTGTTTTAGTTCCTCACCCGTACCAGTCACCATGAGGTGACCTTTAGCAATAATGCCCACACGGTCGGAAACAAACTCTATTTCAAGCATATTATGCGACGACAAAAGAAATGACATTCCTTCTTCTATTGCCAGCTTTTTAATCATTTTGCGGATTTCTATTGCATTTAATACATCAAGTCCGCTTGTTGGCTCATCAAGTATGGCAAGTTTCGGACGTGTCATTACGGCTCTTGAAAGAAGCAGTTTTCTAATCATGCCACGGCTGTAACTTCCTATCTTGTCATTTAGTCTTTCACCAAGACCACAAATATCTTTAGCACGGTTTACACAGTCAATAATCTGTTTCGGGTCTGTACAGAAAAGCCCAGCCATGAATTTAAGATAATTCATTCCGGTCATATTTTTGTAAGCACCAGCTTCGTCGGGAAGGTATGTTATACATTCACGGACTTTTTCAGGTTCTTTGTTTATACTGTAACCGTTTACAATAGCATCTCCGGCGGTTGCCTTAAGAAGAGTTGAAATCATTCTTATTGTAGTAGTTTTGCCTGCACCGTTAGGACCTATAAGAGCGAATATTTCACCTTTGCCGATGTCAAATGAGACATTATCCGCTGCAAGTACTTTTGTGTACTGTTTTGTAAGTCCGTTTACTTCAAGGACTTTTTCCATATCTGTTACTCCTTTAGAAAATATTGTCACAATGTGATATCAAAATTATATCACATAATCCGCAATTTGTCAATAGCAGAATAAAATTGAACAATTTGTCAGTATAGGATTTAAGTGATATAATGTAAGTTGTTTATAATGCATAATTCGTTATATGCCGGAAATATTATGCATATATAGTTAGTCAAAATATTATATTAATATCGGATTAAAAGTTTCGGTTGATAGTGAAACTTTGTTAAAAATATCTAAAAAATATTATTTGTAAGTTGTATAACTGTATTTATGCATAAATCTATATAACAGAAAACAACCGTCAGAGCGAATCATAACGGCTGTCCTCCGGTAGTTAAAACGTCATATTAAGAAATTATCTGCACAGAAGTGCAATACCTATACTTACATTAAAGTGTGTTTTATTTTAGTATTGATGACATAGCGAAAATCAATAATTTTATCATTTTATAAACCACCATTTTGAAAAAAATATACACATCGTACATTATTCTACAAATTTCGACAAATTAATTGCAGAAACAACAAAATTATGATATAATATATAGTTAAGCTGTAATATTTTTTTGTTTTCTGTCTATAATTATATTATACTCATTCCGGTGAAAATGTCAAGCAAAATTTGCGTTTTCCGATAAGTTTGTGAAATGTTTACAAAATGTGGAGGTGATATTTATGGATTTTTACGGAAGATTACGTGAAATTTGTAAGGAAAAAGGAACAACTGTAACCAATATGCTTAGTAAATTAGGCATTAGTACTGGAAGTACTGGTAACTGGAAAAAGGGACAACTTCCTAAAGGTGATGTTCTCATTAAAATTGCCGACTATCTGAATACTTCCATTGACTATATACTTCTGGGAGAATATCGGAGCGACGTAAGCAAAGACGAAAAAAAGCTTGTTGAACTTTACAGGATTACTCCGGAGCGGGCTAAATATAAAGTCTTGTGTGATATGGAAAATATCGTACAGGAGGAAATAAAAAAATTTTCGGCTGAATAATCTAAGGGACGGTTTGCAGAAAAACCGTCCTTTTTTGGTGCAGGATAATTCTTGACAGTCTGTTAAAAAATTGATATAATTATCTTATTAAGAAAAATATCAGGTGATTATATTTTGAAAAATAAATTTATGTTCAGAATTATAATATTTGTTTTTATTATTTTTTTTGTACCGGAAATGGTGGAGTTTCCGGCATATTCTGCCGGGCTGCTTTATGATAAATACTATCCCATTCAAAAAAATAATGCTGAAATTTCATACAGCAGATATTATGATATTTATTCTGCTGAAAAACGTCCGGAAAGTATTATTGAAATCTCCGGCAGTGACTATATTTCAGCAGAAAATGGTACATTTTCAGTACGAGAAAATATTCTTACATGGGAAAGTTCCGGCGGTGAGGTTTCATATGGTATAGACGTTCATGAAACGGGAATTTATTGCATGAATATGACATATTTTCAGTTGAAGTCAGAAACATCTTCAATTGAATTTTCGTTGTCAATAGACGGAAAAATACCTTATGATACGGCATCACGTATAACTTTAAATAAAGTATGGGTTAATGAAAAGGAAATTTCCACAGACTCACACGGCAATCAGGTACGCTCCTCACAGGTTCAGAAAGAAATGTGGAAAAACTCCGATTTAATGGACATTGACGGGCTTTTCAGCGAACCGCTTATCTTTTATCTTGAAAAAGGTCATCATGAAATAAAATTCAGTTCAGAACGTGCTTATTTTGCGATTGAAAAATTTAAATTCTATAATCCGGAAAAATTGACCACGTACAGAGAATATATTTCCGGAGCAGATATTAACACCACACCCGAAAATATTTTCAAAATTGAGGGTGAAAATGCCGTCTTTAAATCCGACAGGACTTTATATCCCACGTGTGATAATTCACATTATAATGTTTCACCATCAGACCCCGTGAAAATTTTATATAACACTTTCGGGGATGGGAACTGGAAAAAACCACTCCAGTCTGCAACATGGATTATCCCGAAAGAAGATATAAAAAATGATGGCTGGTATAAAATCGGCATAAAATACCGACAGAATGAAATGAGGGGTTTTTCGTCGAATCGTCGTATATATATTGATGATAAAGTCCCTTATGATGAGTTGAATAATGTGAAATTCAGTTACAATAAAAAATGGAAAATTCTTTCGCCAAAAGTCGACAATGAAAATATTTATATATATCTTACCGCCGACCGTGACCACACTATTACTATGGAATGTATTGCAGGTGAAATTGGTGAATATATACGGCATTTAAATGATATTGTTTCCGAAATTAACGATTACTACAGGAAAATTTTACTGATTATGGGGACTTCACCAGACAAGTATACTGATTATTACGTACATGAAAAAATTCCTGATTTACTGGAAAATTTTCAGCGTATATCGTCGGAACTGAAAAATATTCAGTCAGGAATTGAAAAAATTTCTGAAAGTTCAGGTTCTGAAGCATACGTTATAGAAAATATGACAGTAATTCTTGATAAATGCATAAAAAAACCACTTAAAATTCCGGAATATCTCTCACAAATAAAGGAAAATATAACATCACTTTCGGCGTGGTCACTGGAATGCAGAAATCAGCCACTTGAAATTGATTACATAGAATTTGCCACATCAGGCGTTGAATTTTCGTCATGTAAGGAAAATTTCTTTAAAAAGATATGGTTTGCAATAAGAGCATTTTTCGGGTCATTTTTTGAGGATTATTCGGAATTATCGGACGTTTCCGGCGAAAATGTCATTGAAGTATGGGTTAATTCAGAGCGTGAACAGGCGGAAATTGTCAGGGAACTTACAGAAAATTTCACGGAAAAAACCGGAATACCAGTCTCCGTAAATCTTGTCACGGGTGGAATAGTTGAGGCATCACTTGCCGGAAAATCTCCAGATATAGCTTTATTTTTAGGAGGAGAATATCCCGTAAGCCTTGCTATGCGTGGTATGCTTGCGGACATCTCACAATTTGATGACTATGCGGAAGTTGCCGGACGTTTTCAGGAAAATGCTATGACACACTATCAGTATAATGACGGAGTTTATGGAATACCTATAACACAAAATTTCCCGTTGCTTTTCTACCGCACAGATATTTTAACGGAAATTGGCTATACTTCACCGCCTGAAACGTGGGACAATTTAATAGATATGCTTCCCGCACTTCAAAGGAACTATATGTCTGCCGGACTGGTTCTGCCGTCAACGGACGTTTCACCGTCCACTGAAACGGGTCATACATTCGCATTATTAATGTTGCAAAGAGGAGTTAATTATTATAATTCCGGACTTGACAGGTCAAATTTTGATACAGTTGAAGCGACAGAGGCTTTTGAAATGTGGACGGATTTCTACACGGAATACAGCTTTGAACAGTCCTATGATACATTCAGTCGTTTCCGGACGGGTGAATATCCGCTTGTTATTGCTGACTGTTCATTTTATGGAGAGCTTACAGATGTTGCACCGGAAATAAAAGGTTTATGGAATTTCTGCCCAGTGCCGGCAACCGTCATGAATAATGAAGTCACGCATACTGCAAATTCCAATGTTTCCGGAGCAGTTATTTTCAATGATACAGAAAATATAAATTCTGCATGGGAATATGTAAAGTGGTTCACGGAAACGGAAACTCAAATTAATTTATGCAGTCAGACAGAAGGGTTGTTCGGTACTATGGGTCGGCTGTATACCGCCAATACTGAGGCTTTAAAAAATTTATCGTGGTCAGACGACGAACTTTCAAGACTTTTCGCACAGCGTGAGGAATTAAAAGAAATTCCGATTATACCAGCATCTTATTCCGTGACAAGAAATATCATGAATGCATTCCGTGAAGTCGTTAACAAACATCAAAACCCCCGTGATACGCTTTTATGGTACAATAATGATATAAATGACGAAATTTTCCGGAAAAATGAAAATATCCGTGAATGAGGTGATTTGTTTTGTTTAAGAAAATCCGAAAAGAATTAAAAAAAAATATGGATTGTTATTTAATGCTTATGCCGTTCATGGTGCTTTTTGTGATATTTACGGTAATTCCGGTTGTAATGTCCATGCCGGTCAGCTTTACGGATTTCAATATGATACAACCACCGAAATTTATCGGTCTTTCAAATTATACATCATTATTTTTATCTGATAAAATTTTCATGAAGTCTATACGGATAACGCTTATATTTGCATTTTTCACAGGAATAGTCAGTTATATAATGTGTTTTATAGTTGCGTGGCTTATAGATAGTATGCCACGCAGAACAGGTAATTTTTTTACGGTAATATTTTACATACCGTCAATTGCGAATGTTTACAGCGTATGGAGAGTCATTTTCAGCGGTGATATGAACGGATATATAAATTCGCTTTTAATCAGTGCCGGAATTATCACATCTCCGGTACAATGGCTTACGGACGGGAGATATGTTCTTTTTACGGCAATTATCGTACAGATGTGGCTTTCATTGGGAGCTGGTTTTCTTGCAATACGTGCTGGATTACGTGGTATAGACCGTTCAATGTATGAAGCCGGAGAAGTTGAGGGCATAAAGAACAAATTTCAGGAATTAATATATATAACAATTCCGTCCATGAAACCACATTTAATGTTTGCAGGTGTTATGCAGATAGTGAGTTCATTTACAGCCGGAACGGTCATACAGAATATAGCAGGTTTTCCGACTACAGATTATAACGCCCATACGGTCATGACACACGCTTATGATTACGGGTGGGTACGCTATGAAATGGGTTATGCATCGGCAATATGTATGATATTATTTTTAGTTATGTATTTTGTCAACAGACTTATGGAAAAATTTTTAGGAAAAAATACGGATTGAGGTGAAAGTAATGTCCGGAATAGTCGGAAGAAAAAAATCCGGAGATGTGATTATATTTATATTTCTTGCAATACTGGGAGCGTTTATGTTTTTTCCGGTATATCTCACAATTGTAATGTCCGTAAAGCCCACAGAAGAACTTTTTGTCTTTCCGCCTGAAATATATACATCAAGACCGACATTAAAGAATTTCACTGAAATGTTTGAAGCCATGAAAAAAAACAGAGTACCATTTTCAAGATATGTTTTCAATAGCATAACGGTCACGATTTCGGTGACTTTTTTGCAGACCGTAATAATATCAATGTCGGCGTTTGTGCTTGCAAAGTGTCAGTTTGCCGGACGAAAATTAATAAATAAAATAATCATAATTTCGCTCCTGTATCAAAGCAATGTAATTTATATAATGCAGTATATGGTAATAAATAAACTTGGACTTATTGACAGTCTTTCGGCATTGATTTTACCGGCGGTTGCCTCACCGGTGGGACTTTTTCTTATGAAACAGTCAATAAGTCAGATACCGGATTCAATAATAGAATCTGCAAAAACCGACGGAGCAGGGCTTTTCCGGATATGCTGGCAGATAGTCATTCCGAATCAGAAGCCGGCATTAATGACATTGATTATATTTGCATTTCAGTCATCATGGAATATGCAGTCAGGAGCATTTGTATTTCATGAGGAATACAAAACATTGCCGACAGTTGTTAATCAGATTTCAACTGCTGGTCTTGCACATGCCGGAATTTCTATGGCGGCGGCGATTTTTATTCTCATCCCTCCAGCGGTAATATTTGCCCTTGCACAAAGTCAGATAATTGAAACTATGGCATATTCCGGCATAAAAAATTAGGGGAGTTTTTATATGAAAAAATTTCTTATAATGTTTTTGTGCGTGATAATTTTTGCATTTCCGCTTAACGTAAATGCGACATATAATTACGATTATATGAGAAATGCCATACCGTCGCAAGCCGGATATAATGTTAAAAATGTGCTGTATTTCGGCATGAACGAACCACAGGATATTTTTTTCAGTGGTGAGAATTTCTACATAGCCGATACCGGAAATAACAGAATTTTAGTTCTTGATTATAATCTTGAAAATATAATAAAAATTTATGATAAATTTATTTTTCCGAACGGCAAGGAAACTCAATTGAATAATCCGGAGGGAATTTATGTTTCAGGTGAAAAAATATATATTGCCGATACTGGAAATTCAAGAGTAATAATTTCTGATTTTAATTCAGAAATTATTATGGAAATAGAAAAACCTGTTTCTGAAATTTATGACCAAAATAAGACTTTTATTCCGGAAAAAATTCTTGTCGATAAATCCGGAAATATATATGTCATTTCCGGAAATATCACAACAGGTTGTATGATGTTCAGTAGTGATGGGGATTTTACTGGATTTTTCGGCGCAAACCGTTCCGGACGTACAGCGGAAAATATCCGTAATTACTTTGTTTCCGATAAGAAAAAATCACGTCGGAAAAGAAATATTCCTACAGGAATAAATAATTTTGATATTTCAGAAGATTTTATTTATACGTGTACCGAAAATTCTGAAAAAACTTCTGATATTATAAAAAAGTTAAATTCAGCAGGAAAAAATATATTTTCTGACAGAAATTTACATTTCGGAGATTATCAGTCGGAATACAGCAATTCCGGCTATAAACCACCGAAAATATCTGATATTGATATTTCTGAAAACGGAAATATAAATTTTATTGATTCAGAAACAGGACATATTTTTCAGTATGATAAAAATTGCAAACTGCTTTTTATTATGGGAAATATCTCCGGACAGTCGGGCGGTTTTGAAAAGCCGTCTGCAATTGAAACAGCCGGAAAAAATATATATATTCTTGATTCGGGAAAAAATAATATAACAGTTTTTTCAGAAACAGAATTTGGTGAAAAAGTCCATAATGCAGTTGATTTATATAATTCCGGATATTATGCGGAAACTCTCAATTTATGGCTTGAAATCCTTAAATATGATGGCAATTATACATACGCTTATAACGGTCTGGCATATGCGTTTTTAAGAAACGGTGAATACAAAAATTCCATGAAATACGCAAAACTTGCTGGCGATTCCGAATTATACAATAAGGCATTTCAGGAATACCGGAGAATTTTTCTGAAAGAAAATTCCGGAAAAATTTTAATAATAATTTTTGTAATTTCCGGAATTATCCTGATTAAAAAACGAGGGGAAAAATTTTGAAAAATTTCACACAATTTCAATGGCTTAAATATACAGTTACAAATATTCCGGACGGTTTCGATGATATGTATTGGAAAAAATCTGGTTCACTGAAAATTTCATTTATAATATTAATTATGTTTTTTTTCGGAATTATAGCCAAAGACAGACTATATGGCTTTCAGTTTTCAGCGGATTATGAAAGAACTTTCAATATAATTCCCTACATAATGAAAAGCATAATTCTTTTTGTGGCGTGGACGGTAGGGAACTGGTCGGTATGTACATTACTTGATGGTGAGGGAACTATAAAAAATATTTTCATATATAGTGCATATGCGATTTGTCCGTATGTAATTCAAATATATATAAATTTAATTTTTTCATATATTTTAGTGCGGGACGAATATATTTTCATGCAGTTGATAGAAATAACTGGTACAGTTTGGAGTGTTATTCTGATGTTTTCCGCTGTAAAGGCAGTCCATCAATATACATTGAAAAAAACATTTACAGCGATAATTTTAACATTAATTATGATGCTGATAATGTTCATAATTTTGATACTTTTCATGTTGCTGATACAGCAGATTTTGATATTTATTTCAGAAATTTTCACGGAAATAATTTACAGATTAAGGGCTTAAATTATGCATAAAATAAAAATATTTTTTATAATTTTATTTTCATTTTTTTCAATGACGTTTTCAGAAATTCAGACGAAAGTTATAAATATTTCTGATTATAAAACACCAGAATTTTCACATAGTCCGGAACTACGCACCGCCACCGAAAATGAAAATTACAGACTGCTTGTTTACGATAAAACGGCTATTTTTGGCTTACAGGACAAGAAAAGTAATTATATATGGTGGTCATCACCGGTTGAAGATTTAAGCGACGATATTAAACCGGTTGTCGCTGAAAATTTAAAATCTTCTGTAATTTTAAAATACGGAGAACTTGAAAAACATACTGAAAATAATTATCTGCGTTCGGGAAGTACAGCTTGTGAAAGTGGTGTTTCAGATATTCAGAACGGAATAAGAATTGACTATAATTTTGAAAATTTTCATTTTTATGTGGATTATATTCTTGAAAAAAATTGTCTGAAAGCTATTTTTAAAACATCTGAATTTGTAGAAAAAAACAATTCTGATATTGCAACGGAAATAACCATTGCCGGAAATTTCGGTGCATCTGACAATACTGAAAACGGTTATTTTATAGTTCCGGACGGCTGTGGTGCATTGATAAATTTCAATAACGGGAAAATTAATTCAAATCCGTATAAGCAAAAAATTTACGGTGAAAATTTGACAGCAGTTCCGGAAAAAAATTTAGTCACGGAACAGGCATATTTGCCCATATACGGCATAGTACGCGAAAATAATGCACTGCTGACGATTGCATCACAAGGCGATGCCGATGCTTATATTTCGGCGAATGTTTCCGGACAGTCCGGCAGTAATTACAATACCTGTAATTTCACATTTATTCTGCGAAATACTGATAATTATTATATGTCCGGTGACAGCTCAGAACGCCTTACGGTTTTTGAAAACGGCGGTATTGACTGCGGAAATATTGAAATAATTTATTATCCGATTGTAAAAGAAAATGTAAACTATATTGATGTAGCGGAATGTTACCGGAATTATTTAATTAATGAATGTGGTTTAGTGCGGTCTGTAGCGGAAAATTATTCGCCGTTGTATGTGAAATTTTACGGAGGAACGAAAAAGAAAAAATCATTTTTAGGAATACCTTTAATGCAGAAACAGAAAATAACTTCCTACGATGAGGCACAGAAAATACTTGAAAAACTGGGAAATATTAAAGAAATGGTGATTTCTTATGAAAACTGTACAGATGCCGGAATTGAAAATAAAATTGATACGGATTTAAAACCTTCCGGAATTTTAGGCGGAAAAAAAGATTTCAATAAATTCAGAAATTTCATTGACGAAAATAATTATGAATTTTATCCGATTTCAGAAAATATTGAATATTTTTCGGGAAACGGCTTTAATATTTTTTCCGGAGCTATGAGAATTTCCGAAGCATATGCGGAAATTCCGGACTATAATTTAGCGTTTAATACACCGGATAATTCCCGTAAAAAACGTTATTTGTTATCGCCGGAAAATTTTAATAAAATAAATAATTATTCTGGAAAAATAGCATCTTCACTTTATGGAGATTACGGGAAAAATAAAATAACACGTTTTAAGGCAATGGAAATTATCAAAGAAAATATTTTAGATAAAAATATTTTTGCAGACGGTGCAAACGCCTATATGTTGCCTTATTCAAGCCATATAATAAATATTCCAGTTAATTCAAGCGGATTTGATATATCAGATATGGATATTCCATTTTATCAGATTGTAATTCATGGAATAATTCCCTATACGTCCACGGCTGTGAATGCAAGTGCAGATATTGCTGATATGCTGTTGATTTCGGCAGTTACGGGCAGTAATTTATATTATGATATTATAAATTCTGCGAATGAAATTAAAAATACTGAATTTAATAATTTATTTTATGCAGATTCTTCATACTGGACTGAAACAATTTCGGAACAATATAATATTATTTCGCCCATACTTAAAGCGGTAAGCAATGCGACAATTACTGGATATATCGCTGAAAATTCCGGACAGAAAATAACAACAACTTTTTCAAATGGCAACGTTATAAAAGCTGATTTTTCGGAAAAAACCATAGAATTTAACAACAAAATAATTTATTCGGGGTGAGTAAATGAAACAAAAAAGAAAAATTCCATATTCCGTGAAAAAATCCTTTTATGGATATGGATTTATAGGACTATGGCTTTTCGGGACGGTTATATTTTTTCTGATACCGCTTGTGAAATCTTTAATTTATTCATTCAGCGAAGTGACTATAGATTCCGGAAAAACAATAACAGAATATGTCGGATTTGAAAAATATATAAAAGTCCTGACGGAAGACGAAAAATATACCGAATATCTGACAAATATGGTTATTGAAACTCTTTGGAAAACACCCGTTATAATTATATTTTCGTTGTTTATTGCGGTGGTATTAAATCAGAAATTCAGGGGGCGAACTTTTGCACGTGCTGTATTTTTTCTGCCGGTAATAATAGTCACCGGTTCAGCCTATAAAATTATTACTGGTAATATAAATTCTTCCGGAAATAATGATATTTCAAATTTTTCAACTGTTTTTTCAACTGATTTTATGGGTGATTTTCTTGAATTTATAGGCATTTACGGAGTAAACGACAGGATAAATAATTTTATTTCAGCAGTTGCAGATAATATTTACGGGATAGTCTGGAACTGCGGTATACAGATATTATTGTTTCTTTCTGCATTGCAGAATATACCTAAATCAGTACGTGAGGCATCACTTATTGACGGTGCGACGGCATGGGAATTTTTCTGGAAAATAACAGTCCCGTATATAAAGCCATTTATTATTGCAAATATAATATTTACCGTGATTGATACTTTTACAAATCCGCTTAATACCGTCATGGAGAGGATAGGAACTATGCGTAATCAATGGGCATTCGGGGAAGCGTCGGCTATGTCATGGATTTATTTTGCAGTAATTATGCTGATAACTGCAATAACTGTTATTTTATTCAATAAAAGAAGTGATTGATATGAATAAATTAAAAAAATACATATGGAATTTTTTTCGGACAGTAATTCTAATAGGCACAGAATTTATAATAATGTATCCTATTATATATATGATTAGTTGTGCATTCCGTGACAGTGCGGACATGAACGACCCGTCTGTGATGTGGATGCCGAAACATTTAACGCTTGATGTCATGAGAGATACAATAAAAGCTATGGATTTCGGAAATGCCTTAAAAAATACCCTGTTTCTTAACGTCGGCTGTGCGGTGGTACAGGTCATTTCATGTGCAGTGACGGGTTATGGCTTTGCAAGATTTGATTTCATAGGGAAAAAAATTCTTTTCGGCATAGTAATAATGATGATATTAGTTCCTCCACAAGTCATTTCACTGCCGTTGTATACACAATTTATGAATTTCGGAATAGGAAATCTAAGAATAAATTTAATTGACAATATGCTTACAATGTATCTTCCTGCAATGACCGCAAACGGTTTAAAATCCGGACTTATGATTCTTATTTTCAGACAGTTTTTCAGTGGATTTCCTAAAGAGCTTGAGGAGTCCGCATACATAGACGGCTGTTCTCCGTTCAGGACTTTTATATCAGTCATAATGCCTAACGCCTTGCCGGCTGTGCTGACAGTTTTTCTGCTTTCGGTAGTAATTTACTGGAATGATTTCTACACAAGTTCGGCATTTTTCCGGAATACTAAAACACTTGGTCTTGTTCTTGAAAATCTTGACAATGAGTTGAAAATGCATCTTTTCGGAGAAACAGCACAGGTCAGTCCCCGTGAACAGATTGTATGGCAGGAAGCCGGTTGTTTGCTTGTATTGTCGCCGTTGCTGATTATGTATATATTTTTGCAGAAACATTTCACAGAGGGCATAGAGCGTTC
>CAMWQI010000008.1 GCA_947176345.1 uncultured Ruminococcus sp. | reverse complement strand
TGGGCTTAGTAGTTGTTGTTGTAGTTGTAGGCTTAGTAGTTGTTGTTGTAGTTGTGGGCTTAGTAGTTGTTGTTGTAGTTGTAGGCTTAGTAGTTGTTGTTGTAGTTGTAGGCTTAGTAGTTGTTGTTGTGGTTGTAGTCGTTGTAGTTGTTGTCGGTTCTGTAGTAGTTGTAGTAGTAACTTCTTCAACATCGCCTGTGCTTTCGCCCTCATAAGTAACAATACTTACAAAGTTAGAGCATGAGAAGTATTCACTGTCTGCACTGCCCTTGCCGTAAACCTGAATAACATTCTTTGTACCAACTTCACTTGTCATGTATTCAGCCGGAACAGTTACAGTTGCCATACCGTTTTCTGTCTTTACTGTATCAATATAAACGTTGTTTACATAGAAATCCATGTAGTTAGCTTCCCACGGATTATTAACTTTACCAGTAATCTGGAAATCCTTACCGGACTGAATCTTTCCGCCACCTGCAATAACGGACATATTATCAGCTTCAAGTGCTGAACCGTCTGTATTCTGTACAGATACAGCGAGATTATCGCTTACAGTACCCTCAAGGCTCTTAACTATGCTCTGTTCTGTAGCGAACTGTTCATCAAGCCAGCCGATACGTTTGTTAATCCATGTAATCATTGTATCAAATGATGACTCAAATTCAGTATCTTTCCACTTAGAGTCGTCTGCCTTAGCAGATGCATATATTTCGTTGTAAATCTGATTTACATAGCTGTCCGGATTTGAAGTATCAAAATATGAAAGTATAGTATCACGGTTATTCCAGTAGTATTCCTGTTCCTTTACTGCAAAGTAGCTGTTTTTGCCCACTTCATAGAACCATCTGCCAGCCCACTGACCCTGATTAATCCACTTATTATAATCAAGTGTAGGCCAGCCAGGAATTTCGTTTCCTAATGCCCAGTCGAAATCCCATACAGGACCGAAATTAAGTTCATTGTCTTCAAGATACAGATAGTTACTTCTGTGACCGATTTCATTCATGAATGTCATACCAACAGTCCAGTAACCAAGGAGTGATTCCATATCACAAAGTTCATTGAAAGCGACTTTTTCGCCGTCAATAGTTGTACTGCCGGTCTTGTTGTATACAGCGTTCTCAAAATTCTGGAGATATGTTTTAACATTGCTCATCATTTCGTCGTTAGTAGCTGTAAATTCAGGCTTTACAACTGCAAACTGAACGTTCTTGTTTGTTGTGAGATGTGACGGGTCTTGACCTGCATCAACTGTCATTTCAAAGAGATAGCCTGCATTACTTTCAATCTTTTCACGGAGTAAATCCCAGTCTGCATATACAGAGGCAACATCATATGAAGTACCCTCAAATTCAACAACACCTGCTGACATCCAGCCGAGATTTTCTTTCATGTAGTCTTCGAGACGTGATTTAAATTCCTTATCCTTTATGCCGAGTGACTTATAAACTGCACTTGCAGCATCTTCAGCAGCATTTTCAAAGTCATATATATCAACGCGGTTTTCGTCTATTCTTATGTGTTCGCAGAACTGATAGTTACCACGATATTCTCCATTGACAACAACATCAACGAATACTGTGTCCATAGCAGTTTCACCGATAGCCTTAGCAACAGCACTAGCGATAGTATTTCGCATGAAAGTACCGTCCATGTGGTTAGCCATAAGAACCCAGTGTTTATTCTTGCCCATGCCGAACATATCAGTTTTGCTGTCAAGCTTGAGTTTGTATGGTTTCTTTTCAAGACCCCATGTAGAGCTGCCACGACCCTTTATTTCAATAGCTCCGTCATAAAGCTGTTTAGCCTTAGTGTACTTGCTGTTGCCCTGAACTTTCATAGTAGCATCATAATAAGTATCATGAGATGCAGACCAGTTCATTGTATAGAAATCTGGACAATCAATATAAAGTACAGGAAGATTACTGCAATACATAGACTGGCTTGCAACCACCTGACCAGCTGAAACGACATCAACTTTCACGAACTTTTCAAGGTCGTTTTCGGAAATAGTGTAAGTATTTCCTGTAGAAACTTCTTCATCATTAATATACCATACGAGAGAATAGCTTTCAACGCCGGAAACTGTCACGCTCATTTCCTCACCGGCGGAAGCATACTGGTTATTGAATGAAACTGAAAGCTCCTCCACAGCTTCAGTCTCAACAATTTCATTGTCAACAGCACTTGTTGACATAACGGTCATCATACCTGTTGATGATACCATAAGTATAGATGCCAGCATAGCCGACAGGACACGATAATTTTTACTCATAAAATCAGCCTTCTTTCTGAAAGATTTATTGGATTGTCTATATTATACACTATTTTTTCTGAAATGTCAAGTGTTTTTGAAAAATTTTTCCTAAAAATTTGCTTTATTTTTTCAAAAATTAAGGTAAAAAAATTTTCCGGAAAATAAAAAACTCTCTGTTTTTAAACAGAGAGTATAATTTTTTTCCCAAACAAACATATTATTGACTTATTTTATATATTGTGTTATAATTTTTATACTATTAAAAAAAGGAGAGATTTTTCTGGTGAACAGAATGAAAAAATTTTTAAGTTCTGCATCGGTATTTATACGGGCGTTTCCGCATTTTGTGATATTTGAACTGCTTGCACGGCTTTTTCTTTTAGCGATAGGTGCACCGGTAATGGCTTATCTGCTGAAATATACAATGAAAGCCTCCGGTGTGACATACCTTTCAGACGAAAATCTGCTTATATATCTAAAGACCCCCACTACAATATTCGCATTCATAGTGTTAATTTTTGCTGTGGCGTTCTTTACGTTTGTGGAACTGTCGGCACTGGTGGCGTGTTTTGCAAGTCACAGCCAGAATCAGAAAATCACAGTAGGCGGAATGTTCACAGCCGGACTGAAAGCATTCACAAAGGCTTTCCGCTGGACTGGTATTCCACGTTTTTTAGTGTTCATGCTTTTCATGCCGATAGTTCAGTTTACATTTGCATCGGGACAGTTTTTAGCACCATTAATGCCGATAGTCCGGACTATATTCAAATCCGTAAGCAATACGTCAGCAATAATTGTATATGTTCTGATACAGGTGCTTTTTGTAATCCTGATAGTTGACAGAAGCTACAGCCTGCATTATCTTGTACTCACAGAAAACAAATTCAAGGATTGCACACAGAAAAGCAAACAGTTAATTTATGGAAACAAATTCCGCATGGCTATATCACTGTTCCTATGGAGCATATGTATGCTTGCTGTAAGTGCATTTGTCACTTTCGGGCTTGCCTTTATAATAGTATTTATAGTAAAAGGTTTTTCCGAACCTGCCCACGCATTCCGAACGGCTTTAAAAGTCCTTAAATACTCCGGACAGATTTTCGGTATATTGTCGTCTTTTTTGTCTGTTCCCGTTGTAATGTGTTGGATTACACAGCATTTCTTTGATGATACAAAAGATACTGAAGAAATTATTATACCCGACTACAGCGGACGCAAAATGAAAACCTCAACAAGAATAATCATCATTGCTGTAATGATTGTCTCCGCTGGACTTCTCAACATGACGTATATAAAAGCCTTATATAAAGGCAATATAAATCTCAATATGGGAATTATAACGAAAACGCAGATTACCGCACATCGTGGATATTCGGCTGTTGCACCGGAAAATACCCTTTCGGCTTTTGAGGAGGCTGTTAAAATAGGTTCGGACTATATAGAACTTGATGTACAGCTTACCGCAGACGGACAGTTAGTGGTATTCCATGACAAGACCATTGACCGCACAACCGACGGCAAAGGCGAATTAAGCAATATGACTTATGAGGAATTACAGGAATTTTCCGCTGGAAAGTGGTTTAGTGATGACGGGAAATTTGATGACCAGAAAATAGTACTTCTTGCGGACGTTTTAGAGGACGTAGGAAATAATATACTTCTTAATATAGAAATCAAAAATCATGGAGATGTCAAAAAAACCGCTGAAAAAACCGTTGAGGTAATTGAGGAATACGGCATAGAGCGTTCATGTTATGTGACATCTTTTTCATATACCGCACTTAAAGCCGTAAAGAAAATAAATCCTAAAATAAAAACCGCCCTTATTGCAAACGTTGCCACTTCCACATCATTTTCACAGCTTGAATATATTGACGCTGTAAGCCTTAACTATATATTTGTAAATTCAAGTATTGTCAATATGGCACACCAGAACGGCAAGCGGGTTTTTGTATGGACTGTTGACAGAAAATCTGACATTCAACACATGATAGCTATGGGTGTAGACAATATTATTACTAATCGACCCGACAGAGCATCTGAAATTATCACCTCAAATAGTATAAGTGATACATTTCTTACAATTCTTGAAAAAATATTCGGCTCATGATGAATATTTTCAGAACATGGAGAGTATAATAAAAAACAAGAAAAGTGATTGTCATTACTTCTCCGACTTCTTTTTTAAAAGCAGGTTTCGTCACATGAAATCTGCTTCTTTTTTTATGAAAAAAAATTTTTTCAAAAAAATGCAAAATACACTTGACATTTTTTGCAAAGCATGCTATACTATAATTGCAAAGTTAACTTAGCATATTCAACATGAGGTGATTTATGAAAACGAAAATCAAAGAGTTGCGAAAGAAGAACAAGCTTTCGCAGGACGAACTTGCAGAAGCTGTGAATGTCACAAGGCAGACTATAACTTCATTAGAGTGTGAAAAATATACCGCATCTCTTGTTCTTGCCTACAAAATCGCACATTATTTTAATCTTACTATCGAGGAAGTTTTTGACTTTTCGGATATCGACTAATCGGAGGTTTAATATGGAAAATTATAAGAAAACACTACAAAACAAACTGAAATCACAGGCTATTATGCTTTGCTGTTTGTCTGCTGTTTTTACTGTCGGTCAGCAAGGTTATTTGTCAAAATTCTATCCACATGGGAATTTCGGCGACTTTTTCAGAGGATTTCATATTGGTATTTTTATTGGACTTGCAATGTGCCTGATTATTTCTACAGTACGTACAGGAGCAATACTAAAAGACGAAAAACAACTCAAAGCTGATTACATAAAAAATACAGATGAGCGTAATTTAAAAATTTCTGAACTTACCGGATATAGACTATATAAGTCGTTGATTATGCCGATTATCGTGGCTACAATTATTGCCGGATATTTAAGCTCAACTGTTTTCTTCACACTGCTTGCTGTTTCTTTGTTTATCGGTATTGTAACACTTACAAAATGGATTTATTATAATAAAATAACTTAACACTCACTAATAGTCTATCATTCTAACCGGCAAGCCCTTAGATTTGCTTTACAAACATTTCTTAGGGCTTGTCGTAATATCACACGCGAAATACAAAAAAATCACACGCAAAACGCAAAAAAAATGCACTCATACAAATGAGTGCATTTTAATATTACTGGTTGGGGTGCAGGGATTCGAACCCCGGAAGTGACGGAGTCAGAGTCCGTTGCCTTACCGCTTGGCGACACCCCAGTGTCTTTTATGGCTGTTTCATTCAGCTTTTATATTATAGCACGTCTGGAATAAAAAGTCAAGAGGTTTTTATATATTTTTTTATTTTAATTAAATCCGCACTATTGCAAAAAAGCAAAAATCATTATATAATATTCATACAGGAGGATTTTTGTTATGATAAAGATATATATGATTGTTAATCTGGTTGCCGGAAAAGCCATGATAAGCGAAAATCTTGGCAGTATTATAAATGAGTTCACTAAAATAGGCGGTGAAGTAACCGTCCACCCGACACAAAGCAGTAATGATGCATCTGAAGCCGCATACTATGCGTGTGAGAATAATTTTGACATAATAGTATGTGCCGGTGGTGACGGCACTTTATGTCAGTGCCTACAGGGCATAATGAAAAGCGAAAACCGTCTTACAATCGGGTACATTCCGGCTGGCTCAACAAATGACTTTGCTCAAAGCCTTGACATTCCCCGTAACATCATGAACGCTGTCCACTGGATTATTGACGGCAAGCCTAAAAACTGTGATGTAGGAAAATTCAATGATGATTATTTCATGTATATAGTGGCATTCGGAGCATTCACAAATATAACATACGAAACACCACAGCGTATAAAAAATACATTTGGTCATGCTGCTTATATTCTAAATGGTCTTATGCAGTTGAAAACTATCCGTTCAAAGCGTATGCGTATTGAATATGAAGATAATGTCATTGAAGACGATTTCCTTTTCGGCATGGTAACAAATACCGCATCTGTTGCCGGTATGCTTTCGATAAATGACTTCATGCTTGACGATGGTGTTTTTGAAGTTGTTCTGATTAAAAAGCCTTCAAATCTTGTGCAGTTAAATCAGATAGTCCGTTCTCTTCTTAACATATCAGAGGAAATAGACAAGGACTATATTAAATTCTTCCGTACTGACAAGATAACATTCACCTGTCTTGACGAAGAACCGGCTACATGGACAAGGGACGGGGAGTTCGGCGGTGACGCTATGCAGTGCGTTATCTCAAACTGCCAGAAAGCCGTTTCGTTCATGATATGCGACTGTGACGAAACAAAATTCATGCGTGAGGAAATAATAATTGATAATTAATAATTATGAATTGAAATGCAATTGCATGCAAATGTATGCAAATGTATGCATTTACAGGTGATAATGGTATTGATAATGGGAATGATATTGGAAATGATATTGGAAATGAAAATAAAAAACCTCCCCCTCCCTTCCATAAATTATGCATTAAAAAAAATTGTCCTTTTATTGACGGACAATGCGAATGTATTAATGTAAAAAAAATCAAAAAGAAAGGATTAACTCAATGAAGACAACAAAAAAATTAAAATTATGTGCCTTAACTGCTATGATTAGTGCATTAGCGGTTATGCCTGTATCGGCATTTGCAGACGATACAAAAAAATCAGAATGGTATACCGACGAAAAAGGACGTATTTTCTACTATGATGATGCCGGTAAATACCTTACCGGCGAACAGGAAATAGATGGTGAAAAATACCTCTTTTCTGCTAACGGTGTACTTAAAACCGGCTGGCGTACAGTCGGAGGACAAAGAAAATACTTTGACCACGAAACCGGAAAGGCTTTATCAGGCTGGCTTGATTACTGTGAAAATGTCTACTATCTTGACGAAGAAAACGGAAAAACAACCGGATTTTTCAAGGAAACAGACGGCACAGCACATCTTATGTCCGATAAAGGTGAGGAAATCAAGGAGCAGGGCTTTAAAGAGTCCGACGGAAAAACCTACTACATAAATGAAGACGGAAAACTTGCTATCGGCAAGACTATTATTGATGATGATACATACTGCTTTGACGGAAATTCAGGCTATATGCTTACTGGTGGTTTCGTTGAGAGTGATAATGATGAAGTATTCTATTTAGGTGACGACGGAAAAGCTCTCACAGGTTGGCATGATATAAGCGACTATACACGTTATTTCAAGGAAGACGGCGTTATGTCACGGGGCATAACCGAAATAGACGGAAAGAAATATTTCTTTTCGGAAACAGATGGTGCTATGCGTGTTTCCGATTGGGCAACGTCAAAAGACGGTGACGTTTACTACAGCGATGAAGACGGTGTATGTCTAACAGGCTGGCAGGATATAGACGGTCTCCCCTACTATTTCAATGACGACTGCACGCGTGCAACCGGTCTTATCACAATAAAGGACGATGGAACATATTTCTTTGATGATAACGGCATTATGCTTAATGGCTGGCAGACTGTTAATAATAATCAGTGTTATTTCCTGCCGGACGGTAAAATGGCTTTCGGCTGGCAAACTATTGATGATGATGAATATTTTTTCAATAATAATGGAATAATGGTAACAAACACTACCATTGACGGAAAAACTATCGGTGAAGACGGAAAAGTACAGCCACTTTCGGCAGTTCAGCAAAAGGCAAACAGCATCATTGCACAGATAGGTACAAGCACGGAGGCTATATTTAATTTCGTGCGGAGCAACAACAGATATCAGTTCATGGAAGAAACAAAGTCACAAGCACAGATTGAGGCTATTGGCTGGTCATATTTCGCTAACTATGCATTCAATAACCGCTTTATAGTATGTTATTATTTCGCTGCTATAACTGATGTTCTGCTGAAACAAGCCGGATGGGAATCAAGAATAGTTCACGGCACAGGCAGAGGCACAGGCGAACACTACTGGAATGAAATATACGCAAACGGCACATGGTACTGTATCGATACCTGCAACGGCTATTATATGGTTGATTTCAGTTATCTTCAGTCACAGAATTATACTTTTTATAATTATGTTTATCCGACATATAATTAATTTATACAAATATCATAACGGAGGAAAAATATTATGAACTCAAAAGCTTTAATGGCTACAACCGCTTTGATACTTGCATTGTCGGCTGTTTCGTGCGGAAAAGACGACAGTGAAAATTCTGCAAGCATAGCATACGGAGAGTCAACAAGAACAACCATAACGGAAGAAAAAGAAGAAAAAACTACCGAAGAAGTTTCTGATGTGGAAACTGTTGAAATGCCAGACGTTACAAATATGCACTCCGACCTTGCAAAAGACCAGCTTGCACTAATTGGTCTTGAATGCGAAATCAGGAACTCCGAAAACATTGAAATCCCGCCTGGCTACGTAATAAGCACAGAGCCGGAGGCTAAAACAGAAGTAAACAAGGGGGAAACAATTGTACTTTATGTAAGCACGGGTGCGGAAGAAGAAACTATCGAGGAAATTTCTGATATGGAAACTGTTGAAATGCCAGACGTTACAAATATGCACTCCGACCTTGCAAAAGACCAGCTTGCACTAATTGGTCTTGAATGTGAAATCAGGGAAACCGCAAACATTGAAATCACGCCGGATTATGTAATAAGCACAGAGCCGGAGGCTAAAACAGAAGTAAACAAGGGCGAAACAATTATACTTTATGTAAGCACGGGCGTTGACGGCAATTAAATTATACATAAACAATTATATGTTTATCTGAAAAAACAAAACGGAGGAAATATATTATGAATTCAAAGGCTTTATTGGCAGCAACCGCGGCAATACTTGCATTATCGGCTGTCTCATGCGGAAAAGACGACAGTGAAAGTTCTGTAAGTATAGCTTACGGAGAAGCAACAAATACAACCGCTACAGTTGAAACAACAGAAAAATCCGCTGAAAAAACTACTACCGAAGTAGTCACTACTACTTCTACCACATCGGTTACACAAAGCGATACTGTCACTACTACCGAAACAGTTTCAACAACTTCAGCAGAAAATACCACCACTGAAACATCAGGCGAAGATACAGCAGTAACAACTACTACAACGTCCGCACAGGCTGAAACTACTGCAACGCCTGAAACAACCGCTCCAGATGAGACTCCGACAGAAAACAACACATCTGCTCCGGAAGAAAACAACAATAATGATACACCACCGGCAATTACTCTTGCACCTGATACTCCTGAACCGGCTACAGAAATTCGGACAGAAAACAATACACTGGATTTTAAATTCACTGTCGATAATCTGCTGAATGACGCATCAGGACTTCTTGCAATGTTAGGAACACCTGACTATTCCGGTGAAGCACCTGGCTGTACAAGCAACGGCAATGATGTTAAAATTTACCAGTATGATGGACTGGAAGTGCAGTGCTACATTGACGGGTCAACTGAATATATTTTCAGCATCGAAATAACAAATGATAAATATGTCACTGACCATGATATAAAAACAGGCTGTACCCGTGCTGAAGTTGAGTCAGCATACGGAACAGGCGAAACAAGCGGTAACATGACTGTATATTACACCGGAAACAATGAAATGGATATAGAATACGACGGTGACACTGTAACTTCAATATTCTTCTATGCTCCCGTATAAAAGGAGGAACTGTACTTGGTATTCAGCAGTCCTGTATTTCTGTTTATATTTTTAACGTCGGTATATATTCTCTACAGAATTATACCGACTATTACGGCAAAAAACATACTTTTGCTGATTTTCAGTCTTGCATTCTACACTTATGGTGAGCCGAAAGCTGTAATTTTAATGATTATTTCAATAATTATAAACTATGTTTTCGGACTTGCCATGAAAGAAACAAACAGATACAGAAAAGTTTTTCTTGTGGTAAGCATAACCGCAAATCTTCTTATATTGGGAATTTTCAAATATGCCGGTTTCGGTGCGGAAATGCTTGACCGTCTGCCGTTCCTTAGTATGAGTATTCCAAATATAGCCTTGCCAATAGGAATAAGTTTCTATACATTTCAGGCTATGTCGTATGTCATAGATGCCTATAAAAATCCCGAATACATTCAGAAAAATCCCTATAAACTTGCTTTGTATATAACGTTTTTCCCACAGCTTGTGGCTGGTCCTATCGTGAAATATTACGACTTTGCAGACCAGATAGACCATAGAAAAACCACTCCTGAAAAAACCGCACAGGGCATAAAACGTTTTATCACGGGACTTTCAAAGAAACTGCTTATAGCCAACACTATGGCGATTACTGCTGATTTCATATACGGACTTGATACGGAAAATCTCTCTGCACCGCTTGCATGGCTGGGAGCTTTTTCGTACATGATGCAGATTTTCTTTGATTTCAGCGGTTACAGCGATATGGCAATAGGTCTCGGAAAAATGTTCGGATTTGATTTCCTTGAGAATTTCAACTATCCCTACATATCAGAAAGTATGCAGGAGTTCTGGAGAAGATGGCATATATCCGTATCAACGTGGTTCAAGGAATATTTATATATCCCCCTCGGCGGAAACAGAAAAGGAAAAGTCCGTACAGCATTCAATAAATTATTCGTTTTTTTCTGCACGGGACTATGGCACGGTGCAAGCCTAAATTTCATAGTATGGGGGCTTATCAATGGTGCATTCATGATGCTGGAGTCCTATAAAATAGTAAACACTGAAAAATGGTTAAAGCCTTTACGACATATATATACATTACTTGTAACGCTTTTAGCATTTGTATTTTTCCGTGCAGATGATATATCCACAGCTTGTGTATATATCGGAAAAATGTTCAGTTTTTCGGGAAGTTCACCGGAAAATAATTCACTTTTCATGATGCAGTTTACACCCATGTACATAATAATGGCTTTTCTTGCGTGTATATTCAGTGTACCGGTATGGCAGATAGTCCGGAACAAAATAAATTCCGAAAAAATAATATCTGCCGGTGAGATATGTTCATACGTTGTATCGATTTTAATGCTTATACTATGCATACTTACACTTTCGTCGGCATCGTATAATCCGTTTATATATTTCAGGTTCTGACCGGAGGTACTTTAATGAATAAAAATATTTTATATAAAATATATTCGTGCGTATTCGTCGGAATATGTCTTGTGCCGTCGGTATTCATGCCGTTTGTGAAAAGCGATACTTCCACTGAAAAACGTAAACTTTCCACTGCTCCGGAAATAAAAACCAAAGAAGGAAAAATAAATTTTGAATACTTTAATGAATTTGAAACATATTTTTCAGAACACTTTGCGTTCCGACAGCAGTTTGTTACACTTGACGGCTATGTAAAATCTAAATTATTTGGCACTTCTCCGAATGACGATGTAATCACAGGCAAGGACGGCTGGTTATATTATGGTGAAGCTGTAAATGATTTTCTGAATATAAACACCCTCACAGACAGGGGAATAAACAACATAAAAAATAATCTTGAAATTATAAATAATTACTGCAATGAAAATAATGTGAAATTCATATTTACAATTGCACCTAATAAAAATTCCGTCTATCCGGAGCATATGCCCTCCCGATACGTTCCGGCTGACGATACCGGAAACTATGAGAGACTTTCAGAAATTCTTGACGAAAATTTCCCATACTGCAACATGAAAGAAGTCATTTTAAGTGCTGATGCAAGCATACCGCTTTATCACAAAAAAGATACTCACTGGAATAATTTAGGTGCTTATACCGGACATATGGCACTTATGAATATGCTTGAAAAAGAAGTCTGTCCCTCTGGAAACTGGACCGTCCGCAATGACCGTATGGGAGATTTGACGGAAATGATTTATCCAGCAGGAAAAGCTGACGATACACAGGTTTACAGCGATTATCAATATACATATAAATACACTGGTCGCTTCAAAGCCCTTGACGATATGACGATAAATACTGTATGTGAGGGAAAAACCGGAAATCTTCTCATGTTCCGTGACTCATACGGTGAGGCTATACTGCCGTTTATGGCTGAATGTTTCGGAAATGCCGAATTTTCCCGTATAGTCCCCTATCGTCTTGACAGAATAGGCGGTGAAAATGCCGATACGCTCATTATTGAGATAGTAGAAAGAAATATGTCCGATTTGCAGAAATATGCTCCGTTAATGCCTGCTCCGGTTGTAAACAGTCTTGAGTTCAAAAAGTTGACTGTATGCCCTGATATTACTATAAATCAACAGACTTCCGGAAACTATATACATATTTTCGGAGAACTTGACAACAATTTTTTCACGTCCGACAATGCAAAAATCTTTATCACAGCAAACGGTGTGACCTACAGGGCATTCAATGCATTTGAAGACAAGCTCCTTGACCGTGACGGTGAAACAAGCGATAACGGCTTTTCATTATATATTCCGGCAGATTCGGGAGTAATTCCGGAAGATATAACAGTTATATCCATAAATGATGATGGCACAGCGGTGTCTTCACAATAAGAAAGGATTATTTTTATGAAAATAAAAAAAATATTATCAGTTTTTTCAGCTGTTGCAATATCGGCGGTTATTGCCGTGCCTGCTTATACATACGCTGAAAGCACAGGCATGGTATACAGCGATTTCAATGTAAATGACGTAAACGGAAATATCAATGTAAATATTCCTGAAAATACTACAGCCGAAATAATGATTACTTTCACTTCTCCGGAAGTAACAGATACACCATACTATATAATAAATGCGGACGGTAAAAAATCCGTTTCAATGGACATTGAGGGAAGAGACACTACAGAAAACGACTACAGAAATTACACGCTCCGCGTGGCACTTACAAGCACGGAATATGACGATATTGTTGTTTATACAGATACTTTCAATGTTCCCGACGTAAACGACAACCCCGACAGCTTTCTGAAATGTGATTATAATTTTTCCGTTGACAATGATTATTCCGGCAGTGAATGGACTGTATCTTCTGAAAACGAAACAGAAAAAAATATAGTCATACATTACGGAAATTCTGAAATGGGCGACGTAAACGGTGACGGCTTTATTAATGCCGTAGACGCATCAATAGTTAGTATTGAATATTCCTTGCTATCTACAGAAGGTACAGGCACTTTTAATGAACGCCAGAAACGTTCCGCCAACGTAAACAAGGACGGCTTTATTGATGCAGTTGATGCATCAATGATAAGTATTTATTATGCAGAACTTTCAACAAACGGAAATCCCACATGGGAAATCCCGCCGGAAAATCAAAATACTACTATATCAACTTCAACACAAACTACTACTACAACCACTACTTCGGCTATAACGACGACAACAACTACTACTGCCGTTACAGCCCCCGAAACTCCTGAATATTCGTCATATGTAGAGGCTGTACAGCTTATGGCTAGAAAAATTACTGACTCAATGCTCCACCATGAATATTATGTACATGACATAAACAATGATGGCACATATGAACTGATTATGGAAATGGGCGAAACTGAAGAAGACAACAAGTATTCCGTATACAGCATGAAAGGCGGTGTGATGATTTTTGCCGGAGATATTGATGCAGAATACAGCTATCTTGCCTCAGACGGCGAAACACTCTATAAAGTAGCTGGACAAAATCAGATTGAGTATGTTGAAAAAATCTCATTCAACGGTGAAAAAGTATCTTCCGAAAATATCAGCACTGATACAGAACGCAGAATAGCCATTCCGGCTTATAACTGGACGAATATGTCAGGTATCAACAGAATTATGAACTATGAACCATATACATATTTTGATATAACAGACTCCGATTATGATTTTATATTCAATAAAAATTATTCTGCTGAAAAAGGAAAGGTCATAACCGTCAGTACAAATCTTAATCTCCGTGCAAAGCCCACAACAAACTCCGGTATAATAACTACTATACCAAATTCAACTATAGTAAATATATACGGACACAACGACGGATGGGCTTATATCAGCTATGAAAACAACGGAAAAACTTATTACGGCTATGCAAGTATGGATTATATCAGCATTGAAGACTATACGACAACAACTACTACTGCTCCTGTTGTCACAACACCTGATTATGTTTACAGAACAAAATCAGGTAAAAAATATCATTATGAAAATCCTTGCGGAAACGGTACATATTATGAAGTATCATTTGAAGAAGCACTGTCAGCTGGTCTTGAACCATGCGAAAAATGTGTTATACACTGAAATTTGAAAAATCCTGTTGACTAAATCCGGAAAAGAGAGTATAATAAACTTGTAAACATTATAAGACACACAAAGAGGCGATATTTTAATTATGAAATTCAGAAAAAAAGATTTTATCTTACTTCTGCTTGCCGGAATAATGATGACATTAGCAATATCTTGTGGTTCAGATACTAAAGTGGAAACTCCCGTGGAAACTGAACCCGTCACCACTCTGCCACCACCCGTTGTAATGAACGCTCAAGAGGGTAACTTTATGGAAACGGCTGATTCCGGAATAATAAAGGCTGAAAACCGACGAGAACAGGGAAAAAATCCTGAACAGGAAGACAATAATGTTTTAACTACTACTACAACTATTAAATCTACTATTGCCACAACAACAAATACTGCTTACACCGTAAGTGGTATGGAAATTACTTCAACAACTACTACAATTCCAGTCATTAACGTAAAACAGTCTGAAAGAGGAAATATATATGACACAAATGGAATAGTTCTTGTTAAAAGTGACTCCGACGGAAACAGAAAGTATTCCGCAAAATATGGCACTGCTTTAGGCAATATATTAAGCGAAGTCTCCGGTGGCGTAGAAACTTCATTTGACTATATTCTCAGTGCCTCAAACCCTGTTTCAAAACACGCCTCTGAAAATCTTGGTAAATCTGTACAGCTTACTATTGATGCGGAAATTCAGAACCAGATATATCAGTACATGGAAAATGTAAATATTGTCGGCTCTGTTGTGGTACTCCGCACAGACGGCTCTGTTATGGCGGACATTTCCTATCCGTCATTTGACCCTGTAAAATATTATACTAATCCCGATTACATAGACACAATAGGCTATGGTGCGATTGAAAATAAATCTATGGCTAAACAGCCCCCTGGTTCTTGTTTCAAGATTATGACTGAAATAATTGCTGATAAACACGAAATATACTCACTCTATGATGAGGGTACATGGTATTCGGACGAAGGTATTATAGTTGACTGGGACCATGACAAAAACTC
Source organism: uncultured Ruminococcus sp. (assembly GCA_947176345.1). Lineage (GTDB taxonomy): Bacteria > Bacillota > Clostridia > Oscillospirales > Ruminococcaceae > Ruminococcus. The sequence goes on along the minus strand of CAMWQI010000008.1, from coordinate 16,740 downwards.
ATACTATCCCATGGAAAGAAGTCTTTACTCAGCTTTTATAAATTCAAGCAATATATTCTTTGCGAAAGTATTTGACCAGTTAGGTGAAGAAACAGTTCGCAATGACCTTGCGGAAATATTCCATTTCGGCGATAACCTTGACATAGAATGCGATTTCGGAACTATTTCAAGCAGTATGGATATTACCTGTATGGACGATTTAAGACGGAGTGCATTTGGTCAAGCATATGTCCGCACTAGCCCTATGTTCCTTGCCACACTCTGCCGTGAGGCTATTTTCGGCGATATGGTAAGACCATTCATGTTGCAGAATATAATTGATTCCAGCGGTGCGCAGACAGTGCTTCAGCATGGCTCACAGCCCTATGAGGTTATAGCATCTGTTCCCGAAAACTGCCGGCAGGGTATTCTTGATGGTATGTATGGCGTGGGTTCTGATTTAGGAATATATGCCGGTGAAAACTATGAATTTTACGCAAAAACCGGCACGGCTGAAACAGGCGGATATGATATTCTATACATAACAGGCTGTATGAAAAATATATATGATAATTCTGAAAATTGTCCGATATATAGCGATTATTCAACATATCACGAGGACGGCGGTTCTTATATAGTTGTCATGCAGATGCAGAACCCTAATGACTATGGATTTAATTTTTCCAGTGAATCGGCTTATCTGTATCAGGGGATTATAAATATACTTGCAAATCAATAATATTCAGATGGGTTCTGCAAACAGATACAGAACCCGTTTTTTTACAATAAATTATTGACAAACTGCTAAAAAAACGTTATAATATATTTGACATAATATATGAATATATTTTTAATTTTTTATATAAAGGAGTAATATTTTTATGAAAAATAAACTTAAAAAGGCATTGTCGCTCATATCAGCTGTCGCAGTATCTGCCGTTTCGCTGTCTTCAGTAATTCCGGCTTACGCTGTAAAGGAAACAAAAGCAGAACTTACACAATTCCCTTATACCATAGAGGGTGAAGACCTTGAGGGTGCTGAACTTTGGACTTCAATCTATGAAAATCAGATACCGGATTACAGCGGTAAGGGTTTTGCATATCTCACAAGTGGTGCATTGTCTTTCAAAGTTACAGTTGAGGAAGACGGTATGTACAACATTTCAGCAAAAGTCGCACAGATACTTGACCAGAATGCAAGAATGCAGACTATTTCTGTAAATGGTGCTGAATACTCAAAAAATGTTCCATATTATGATAAATGGACAGATTTTGATTTCGGCACAGTTCGTCTCAAAGCCGGTGAAAATGAAATCTCTTTCCTTAATAAATATGGCTATATGGCTGTAGATAATGTTACTATATCTGTTGCCGAAAAGAAAGATTATTCTCTTGCCACCGGTGCAACCTGTGACGCAGAAGCTACACCTGAAACAAAATCCCTTATGAAATACCTGAAAAGCATTTACGGTAAGCATACAATATCCGGTCAGCAGGAAATCTATGGCGGTGGTCATAGTGGCAACTATGAATGGGAAAATGAATTTCTTGAAAAACTTACCGGAAAAGTTCCGGCTATACGCGGACTTGATTTCATGAACTATAATCCGCTCTATGGCTGGGACGATGGCTCTACTGAACGTGCTATAGAATGGGTTAAGGAAAAAAACGGAATTATTACTGCATCATGGCATATAAATGTACCGATTGATTTTGATAATTATGAAATCGGCGACGAACTGGACTGGAAAAAATGTACTTATCAGAATTATCAGGCATCAGGAAGCACTTTCAATACCGCAAATGTAATAAAGGAAGACACTAAGGAACGTGAATATTTTGAAGAAGCAATGAAAATGCTTGCTGAACAGTTGCAGAAACTTCAGGACGAAAATGTACCTATTATTTTCCGTCCGCTTCATGAGGCACAAGGCAATGAGGGCAATTATGGCGACGGCACTTCATGGTTCTGGTGGGGCGACAGAGGTGCAGAAGTCTACAAGGAACTCTGGAAACTCCTATATACAACCCTTACCGAAAAATATGAACTCCATAATATCATATGGGAATTTAACAGCTATGACTACTCAAATTCTCATACATGGTATCCAGGTGACGAATACGTTGATATAGTAGCATATGACAAGTACAACGTTGAAAACAACAGAGGCGACGGCAAGAGCAGTGGTCCTAACCTCCGTGCTATATCTGAAAAGTTCGATTATCTTTTCAAGCTTACCAAAGGTACAAAAATGGTTGCTATGGCTGAAAATGATACTGTACCAGCACTTGAAAATATGCTTATTGAAGATGCTAACTGGCTGTATTTCTGCCCATGGTATGACGGCGGTGAGGACGGCGGAACGGCTTTCCTTGGTGAAAATTATCAAGACCATGAGGAACTCACTAAAATGTATCAGAGTGAATACTGTATAACACTTGACGAACTGCCGGAAAATCTCTATTCTTTTGACGGCGGTGAAGAACCTCCGAAAACTACTGCTACAACAGGCAAAAATACAAGCACAACAACCACTACTGCCAAAACAACCGGTTCAGGCGAAACCAAAACAACCACTACAACCAGCAAGACGGATACTATCAAACCGAAAGTATTAGGCGACGCAAACGATGATGGCAATGTAAATGTTTCTGATGCTGTACTTATAATGCAGTCACTGTCAAATCCTGATGAATACAAACTCACGGAACAGGGTCGGACTAATGCCGATGTTGTAAATCAAGGTGACGGCGTGACCGCTATGGACGCGCTTGCTATTCAGCTTATCGGACTTAATATGGTAAAAGCTGAAGATTTCCCAATTACTACTGAAGAACTTAACGAAATTATCAAAAACTGAAAAAATTATACTATAAAATACGCTGTGTAAATACAGCGTATTTTATTTATTTCTGATAAATTACAGCATAGTGTATTGTAAATATTGTTGATTTTGTTACTTGCTGATTGACATTAAATACTATCTGTGTTATAATAATATCATAACGAATATTAAGGAGGATTTTTTTATGAAAAAATTCATTAAATTTATTGCTTGTCTTTCGGCATTTGCTATGTGTATATCAACGCTTGATTTTTCAGGTATAAATGCATTTGCTGATGAAAATACAAAAGAACCTGTAGCACTTGTCCAAATTTATACGGTAGTTGCAAAACCAGGAGAGGATGTTAACGTTGATGTTGTAATTTCAGGAAATAATATAGAAAACGCTTATTGCAACACAAGTATGGAAATAAATTATGAAAGTCCACTCAGTTTACGTAAAGTAGAAACCGGATACGATATTGAGGCTCTTTCTTCGAACGTCGAATATAATAATGGCAAAAATAGTGTATTACTTACAACAGAAGGCGAAAGCAACACAGGCAAAGAAGGCATAATGTATACAATGACGTTCAGTCTTCCTTATGACATAGAATGTGGAGTTTACCCGATATGCATTAGAGGTATCAGCTTTACAAACAATGAAGGTGATGAAGTACAGGTATTTGGTATTGACGGAAGTATAAGAATTGAATACCCAGTTATAACATATTACCCCACTACAACTTATACTACTATGCCAACCACTACAACAACCACAACAAGAAGCACTTATACTGATACTCCAACTACTACTTATTATACTACTACTGCTACATACCTATCAGATATGACAACTACCACAACCACCGAAGAACCAGTCCAAACAACTACTTCCACCACTACTACCACTACAGTACCCGTTGTAACCGGTACAGGCTATGAACAATGGACAATGTTTGAAGATACTATTGTTTCAATTGACGACGATAAAGTTACATTTGCTGAACGCGGAAAGACTGCTGTTTTAAACAACGGCTACAACATGGACAAAATAAAAAACGCCGGTGTCGGCAGTAAAGTTTCTGTTGAAGCACTTATTGCACCGTCCGGAAGTATTCTTAATATTATAAGCATAGAAGTAATAGAAAAATCCGATATTATAACAGGTGATGCAAACGGTGACAATGATGTAAATATTTCCGATGCTGTACTTATAATGCAGGTTCTCTCAAATCCAAACGAATATAAACTTACAGAACAGGGAAAAGCTAATGCCGATGTTGTAAATCAAGGTGATGGCGTGACCGCTATGGACGCACTTGCTATTCAGCTTATCGGTCTTAATATGGTAAGTATTGAAGATTTCCCGATTACTACTAAAAAACTTACTGAAATTACTCAATAAAAATAAAAAAAACTCTCCGTTTTTGAAACGGAGAGTTTTTTTTGGATTTCGCGTGTGAGTTTTTTGCGTTTCGCGTGTTACTTTTTTTTATAAAATCAGTCATCGTCGTAAAAGACGTTATAATTCAAAGCCCTATGACTGTACGTACTTAGAATTATCCCTATAACTGCATACATACTCACCATAGCCGTACCACCGGCACTCATGAACGGCAACGGCACACCAATAACGGGAGCAGCTTTAAGAACCATGCCTATATTCATTACACAGTGTGCAAAAATCATGCCGAATGCTCCCATACATATAAAACGTCCTAAACGGTCACGGGCAATACGACTGTCCGCAAAAGTTTTAAGGCATATATACGCAAGTATTATCAGTATGCCTACAACACCCACAAATCCGAAAACCTGTCCGGCAAATGTAAAAATAAAGTCATTATGGATTTCCGGAACATATATATATTCGTCCGGTTCTGCAAAAAGACCTTTTCCGAAAACACCACCGGACTGTAAAGCTGATATTCCTAAATCCTGCTGATATTCTATATAGTCGGGGTCTGTGCCGGGGTGAAAAAGTATCAGTATTCTTTTTTTATGAAACTCACTTAATGCAAAGAACCACATACCAGCTATTCCTGCAACTAGTACAAATGGTGCTAAAACAAGATACTGCCATGAAATTTTTGCGGAACATATCATGAAGGCAAACATTACTGCAAATACAATAGCCGTTCCGTAATCGCCCTGTTTTCCGACAATTGCAAGAGGTACAGCCGCATGAAGACACAACAGTAACATATGCAATGGTTTATTCATATCTTCCTCATCAAGTGAAAGATGATATGAAAATGTTAGTATAAAGACTATTTTCAGTATTTCCGACGGCTGAAACTGAAAAGAACCAATTTTCAGCCATGCTTTATCATCCGCACCATCACGCTGAATACCTAATGATGTGAAAGTAAGCCCCACTAATATAAGGGCTATTGGCACATATATGAACCATAGCTTTACAAGTTTCCGGTAGTCAACAAAAGATAACAATATAGCTACACCTATTCCTAAAACCGCTGAAAAAAGCTGTGTACGCCAGTAGCTGTCCCCTACTCCCTCACTTTCACTTATTCCGCTTTTGCTGATTGAATAAATCAGCAGTGTGCTTATTACTGCACATATTGTCACAGCTATAAGCAGTCCTATATCAACACTATGTTTATTATCTGACAGATTTTTAAAAGCCGATTTCATTTTATTCTCCTTTACTATTAAATTATTTACAATGGTTTACGGTCAAGACTTCTGTAACGTACAGCCATTGCAATATGTTTTTTCTGTATATTTTCGCACTGGTCAAGGTCTGCAATAGTCCGTGAAACTTTCAGAATACTGTCATAGCCTCTTGCACTCAGCCCCATAGTATTAAAAATCTTTTCCATATATTCCCTTGAATCCCTGTCAATAATGCAATATTCATTTATTTTTCTTTTTGTCATTAAGGCGTTGCATTTTATGGAAGTATTTTTAAAGCGTTCTTTCTGTATCTGACGTGCGGAAACAACTCTTTTTCTTATATCCGCGGACGACTCACTTTGTGAACTTGATGTTATTTCACTAAATTCAAGCGGTGCGACTTCAACGTGTAAATCTATACGGTCAATCAATGGTCCTGAAATCTTTGACCGGTAATCATTTATTTTTTTCTTACTGCAACTGCACTCATGCCTTGTACTTCCATAATATCCGCAAGGACAGGGATTCATTGCACCTACAAAAATAACCTCACACGGATATGAATAACTTCCGTTCACACGGGAAATATTCACTATCCCGTCTTCCAGTGGCTGACGGAGCATTTCAAGTTTGTTTCTGCTAAATTCCGCCATTTCGTCAAAGAAAAGCACCCCATTATGTGCAATTGATATTTCGCCAGGTCGTGGAACAGTACCACCACCGACAATTCCCACTGCCGAAATCGTATGGTGCGGAGACCTGAAAGGTCTTTTAGTTATTATTGGCATTTCCGGTGTAACTAATCCCATGATTGAATGAATTTTTGTAGTTTCAAGTGCCTCTTCAAACTCCAGCGGAGGAAGTATTGTAGGTATGCGTTTTGCAAGCATACTTTTTCCACAGCCGGGAGTGCCTATAAGTAATACGTTATGACCACCTGCCGATGCTATTTCAAGAGCTTTTTTTGCAGACTGCTGACCCATTACCTCTGAAAAATCAACCTGTTCACCGTATTCAGTCGCGGATGGTATATATCTTTCACATGGCTTTAACGTCTTAATATGCCGGAAATGTTCTATCAGTTCCATTACATTTTTCACAGCATATACATTTATTCCGTCAATGACTGATGCTTCATGTGAGTTGTCATATGGCACAAATACAGACTTCATATTCTTTTCCCGTGCAAGCATTACCATAGGCAGTACACCGTTTATGGAATGTATATCACCATTAAGTGATAACTCACCTATAAATGCACAATCCGGTGGTATGGTATCAACAAGATTTGTTGCACGGAGAATTGCCATGAATATAGCCATATCGTGTACCGAACCGCTTTTTTTAGTGTCTGCCGGTGCAAGATTTACCATTACAGACGCTACCGGAAATTTTATATCACATGAATACAATGCCGACCTTATACGCTCACGACTTTCCTTTACCGCCGTATCAGGAAGTCCTACTATATCAAAGTAAGGACTTCCACGCCTTATATCAACTTCAACGTCTACTGGAAAAGCATTTATTCCCATAAGTCCAAGACTTGAAATTTTAGCAAACAAAAAAATTCACCCCTGTTATATTTTTTTATTATTATAACACTTTTCGCAATAAATGTAAATATATCATGCAAATTAAAGAAAATTTTTATATTATTTATAAGATTATATTTTCCCTAATTTTATTATTTTGTAATAAAAAACGAATTAATACTTTGTTTTTCCTACTCATGTATTGCAGATACTTTAAAGAAAATTTTTTCCGGTTATTTTTAAATTATATTTATAAATAAACTTTATTCGTATAATTTAAATTATACGAAAATTTACTCCACACTGATATTATTCATAAAAAAAGCGGAGTAATACTCCGCTTAAAATCAATATTCCTCTGCAACTTCAAATGTTTGTTCTGCCTCTTCTTCAATAATTTCAACAGTTTCTTCAGCGTTTCCATCAGGAACTTCAACTACTTCTTCAGTATTTTCATCGGGACTTTCAAGTACTTCTTCAGCGTTTTCTTCAGAAATTTCAGCCACTTCTTCTGTTGAGTTTGTGGGTTCTGATTCAGTTGTTGTTTCGGAAACAATTTCTGCCATAGTTGTTTCAGTAACCTGTGATGCGTCCGGAGCGGAAAGCATTTCTTTCATATCTGAAAAAATCATTTTTAGTTTATTGTTTTCCATTTCAAAAGAAATAAGTTTGCCGTCTTTTCCCACACAGATAACATATTCTCCGCCGTCAAGACTTCCGCTGACCTCAAGAACATTATCATTCTCACTGCCTTTTAGTTCGTCAAGACGTGCATTTGTATCGACAGCCTCAATGAGATTAAGCATCATGGCTTTTACGGGAAGTGCCGACTGTGGCACGGAAAAATCAAGTCCCTTATAAGAGGCGGTAACATTTCCGCTGTCAAAAGCCAGTTTAACACCGCTTAGGGTATTAGGAGTTGAAAACTCCACGTCCCATACACCGTCACCGAAACGCTTTATAACGCCTTCAGCATTCAGCTTGTCAATAGTTATGTTTACCGACGACTCAAATGCACAGTTAAGACCGTTTTTTCGTGAAGTTTCGCTTTTAATTGGCGACGAACACGCCACGAACATAACCGCCGTTATAATCATAACCGCAAATGAAATAAGTCTTTTCATAATACTTTTACTCCAATCTATGTATTTTTTAAGACTTTTTACATCTGAGCGGTTATGATAAATCGCCTGAATTTATTTTCTGTTATTTTATTTTTCTGAACGAATCGGACAGACAGTTTAAAATATCTCTTGGCAACATAGCCTCCGGTGTGAATTTTGCTGAGGCAATATCTCCGGCAAGTCCATGCATATAAACTCCGGCACACGCTGACTCAAAGGCACTATAACCCTGTCCGGCTATTGCACCTATCATACCGGCAAGTATATCGCCACTTCCGCCACGACTCATGCCGGCATTTCCAGTGGGATTTATTGCTGTCTGGTGTCGGTTGGCAACAATAGTACCTGCTCCCTTTAAAACCACCGTTATACCCTTGTATTTTGACGTAAGCATACCCACGGCACGCAAGCGGTTTTCAGATACTTCATTGACTTTGCATTTCAGCAGACGTGCCATTTCGGCAACATGAGGAGTCAATATAATGTCTGTCTTTTTCTTTAGTAAAATATCTATGTCCGATGCAAGACAATTTATTCCGTCTGCGTCTATAATTACGGGAACTTCTGAATTTTCCACGACAAATTTCGTCAATTTCAGCGTATCAGGAGTAGCACCCATTCCGCAACCTATCACTACAGCATTGTATTTTTTCAGATTTATCAAATCCGGACTGAAATGCATAAAGCCGTTATTGTCCGGAATTTCAATAAAAGTCGCCTCCGGAGCAAGCATTGAAACTGTATTGATACATTTTCCGGTAGTGGCAAGCTGAACCAGTCCCGCACCGCTCCGCAAAGCTCCCGATACTGCAAAGAAAGATGCACCTCTCATTACGTTACTTCCGGCAATTATCAGGATTTTTCCGAAAGTCCCTTTATGTGCGGTGCTTTTCCGTTCCGGTGGAAAATCTTTCAGTTCCGCACGGTCAATAAGAGAGTATTTCTTGAATTTTTCCGGAACATTCATAGCTTTTTCAGGTATTCCTATATCTGCAATTCTTATTTTTCCACAGAAATCCCGTGCCGGATATTGTGTCATTCCGGTTTTCACAAAACCGAAAGTAACAGTTTCGTCCGCCTTAAAAGCACCTTCAGAAACAGTACCTTTCAGACTGTTGACACCGGACGGCACATCAACTGCTATTCGGTAGGCTTTAGAATTTATCCGGAAAATATCAGCTATATTCTTATCAAGTTCACCATGAAAACCCGTTCCGAAAACACCATCTACAATTATATCCGCCTGTGGCAAGCACTGCCTGTAATCATTTGTTATCCGGATACGTCCGGTAATATCACTATACATTTCTTTGGCAAGTTCAGTTTTCGGCATACCGCATACCATAAGTACAGATATATTTTTATAACCTACTTCCGTAAGGAGTTCAGCAGAGACAAAACAGTCACCGGCATTATTTCCTGCTCCGGCAATAAAAACTATATTTTTGCCTGTATTGTTTCTACAGTGCAAGTCAATAATCCTTGCAAGTTTATATCCGGCTTTAACCATAAGCCGACCCTTTGAGACACCGTATTTTTCGGAATTATCCTCAATAATACGCATCTGTTCAGGCGTAACTATACGCATTTTCTACACTTCCTTTTTCAAGTAATTAAAATTTTTCATATTAAATTTTCCCTATAATTCAGAAATCCGTCTGTCCAGATAATCATAAAGCAACTTCCACATATCAAATCCGGTATTCAGATATAATTTACTTTCAAGTCTTTCAATTTCACCTAAAACTTCTTCACTTAGTTCATGGTCGCTGTCAAAATCCGAAATATCATATTCATTATAACCTTTGCTTAAAAGCTCACCTCTTATAAGTTCAGGAGAGACAAGCCGGCATATTTCGGAAAGTATTTCAGCGTCTTTATAGTCGCCGATAGTCCGGAACGCCTTTATTATATAAGGTAAATAATGACCTATTGAGTTTTCAAGACAAGTAAATATGCCCTCCATGCATAATTCTGTATCAAAATCAATCAGAAACACTGCTGTCTGAATAAAATCATCAAATTCAAGCCATTCTGAACGCTCATAATCCCATAACTCAAGCGAAATTTTTTCACATAGTTCCGAACCAGAAAACTTCTTTATATCAATGTAACTTCCGTCAAGCCATTTCATATCATTTCCTCTTTTGAAAGTTTAACTTTCAGATTTGTCGGCAGATAGCGTTTTATATTATCAAGTATCTTTTCATTCGGTGAAAATACAAGCCGTGTAAGCCCGTAATCTTCATGCTGAAAGTCCGCATAATATTCATGGGAGGCTATATTATCAGAACTCATGACAACAGTCATATTTTCGGGTTCGTCAATGTCATCATTGTATTTTCCGAAATCAGTAAATTTATTTACTTCAATGCTTATAAGGGCTTTACGTTTTTTCTTTGCTATTATCTTGTCAACATCAAGCTCACCGTTGGTGAATGCATATTCATACTCAATATATGACGACTGAATAGTATTGAAAGTCCCGTATCCTGCACCTACAGCTAAAATAAAGCCTATTATTGACAAAATAGGTCTTCCAAGTGTAAGCAGTCCGAAAAGTATAAGAATAAGTGTACCGATTATTCCGGCAACTGTCATGACAGTATGTTTTGTCTTTTCAGATGCTGTGAGATTTTTCTTTACAAGCTGTTCTGCAAAATTATCCATAGTTTTAAATTCTCCGTTTCATTAAAATAATATACATATATAATAACACAAAAAAATTTTTATTTCAACAAATATGAATATTTTTCATTTCTTTTAACTATCCGCCAAAAAACTGCATTTGACTAAATTAATTTAATATGATATAATATAAAAAAAACGGAGGACGTTAAGTTGGAATTTATACTTGTTATAGTGGTCATAGCCGTATTATGTGTGATTTTTCAGGTAAGCACTGATATAATCATAATGGGCATAGCTATACTTACCGGACTTGTCATTACCGCCATGACGATTTTATTTATATATTTTTTTATACGCCTGTTGTTTTCTAAAAAAACAAAAGCAGATTTTTCACGGATTGACAGACCGGAAAAAACTAAGTTCCGGACAGCCTTTTATATAGTTGACGACACGGAATACCCATGTGTATTTCCGGCGGAAAGTATATTGATTAATACTCTCTATAAAAAAGATAAAAAATATAATGTATGGCTTGACCTCCGTATGAAACGCGTCTATGACCGTTTTGCGTTCACTACGTGCGTTACAGGCTTTTTTGTCTGTATCGGCATTATGACGACAGCGGTTATACTGTATCTCACGGCTTAGATAAGGAGAAAAAAATGAATAAGGAATTTAATTGTACTCACGGAGCAGGCAGTGATTTAGAGGCAAAAATTTCAGAAATGACCCCCGACGAACCCGCACTTTTTGATACTGCTGAATTACTTAAAGTTTTCGGAGATGCAACAAGAATACGCATAATTTTTGTACTTTGTCGTGGTGAATTATGTGTTCGTGACATAGCAAACTGTCTTGAAATGACACAGTCTGCCATATCCCACCAACTCCGTGTACTTAAACAGGCACGTCTTGTCCGGACACGTCGTGACGGAAAAACTATTTTCTATTCGCTTTGCGACGACCATGTAAAAACTATTTTCTATCATGCTATGGAACACGTAATGGAGTGATTTTTTATGAAATATTTTGATTTTCACACACACGCATTTACAGATAATCTCGCCGGACGTGCATTGTCGGGACTTTCCGATACAAGCGGAAAAACTCCGACTACCGACGGTACTGTAAATGGTCTTCGTGAAATAATGCAGAAAAATAATATAGATGAATTTCTTTTATTGCCAGTTGCAACAAAACCCTCACAGCAAACCACAATAAATAACTGGGCTTCCGAAATAATGGGCGACGGGCTTTATTCTTGCGGAACTATCCACCCTGATGCCGATGATGCTATAGCTGAAATTGACCGTATAAAGTCACTCGGTCTCTATGGAATAAAATTTCATTCGGAATATCAGAAATTCTGTCCAGATGAGGAAAGAATGTTTCCTATATATGAAAAAATAGCTGAAAATGGTCTTATTGCTGTATTTCACGGAGGATTTGACCCTTTCGGTGACGGTGAAATAAGATGCACTCCGGAACGTATGGCACGGGTTGTGGGAAAATTCCCTGAACTAAAATTCGTTGTCGCACATTTAGGCGGACTTAATTTATGGGACGATGTAGAAAAATATCTTGCCGGAAAATTCGATAACTTATATCTTGATATAAGCGTTATTGCAAGTTTCAATATAAATAAAAATCAGTTATTGAGAATTATTCAGGCACACGGAACGGACAGAATACTTTTCGGCAGTGACTGCCCGTGGGATAATCCCGCAAATGAAATAAATATGATAAATAATCTTCCGATTTCCGATAACGACAAGGAAAAAATATTTTTCCGTAACGCACACGCACTTCTCAGACTGTCTATATAATATTATTTTACTGATTAACAGAATGTTAGGATAATACCGCTAAAATAATAACACTAATTGTGCAAAATTATGATAATATATACCATAGGACAGTGCAGAGGGGGGATAATATGAAAGCTGTCGACGAACCAAAAACTATTATAGATGTTGTCGAGGAATTTGACTACTCAACACAAAACGAAAAATACAACAATGATTTCCGGAAATGGCGGAAAAATAAAAATAATCCTTTTGCATTCAATTTTTCATTAAATAAAAAAGAAAGTATTTTCATAGACGGTAAAGGCTTTGTAAATAATTCCCCTGCTGTATCGGAACGTGAAACGATAAGCAGAATTTTTTATATAATCGGTTCGGCTATGCTTATGTGGGTGACTGTTGAAAATATAATCGGAAAAATTATTATATATATTCTTGATATTCTTGGAATAAACATACACGCCACGTTTTTCAGTACATCATGCTATGGTGGAAGTATAGAAATCGTTACCATAATGACAATAATTTCCCTTATAAAAATATATGCTCCGGCAATATATATACATCGAAAACTCAAAATGCCGTTAAGTGTTGAATTTATGGGTACAATGAACCACCCGACAGAACTTATAAGCGCAATTGCCATGTCACTTATTATATGCACTATAACAAGTATTCCCGATGCTTATTCAAGTAGTGCCAAAGAAATATATGATTATTTCAAAAGCATAAATGCAGATATTTCCGTATGGGGACAGACTGAATATGTAATATATACCATATTTGATGTTATTATAATGTCTGTTTCGGCTGAAATTCTTTTCAGGGGAGCTATTTTTTCGGCATTAAGGCAATTCGGAGATATTTTCGCTATTATTGTCACGTCCGTAATGGCATCACTCCTTACACAAAATTTGCCGGATATGCTGACGGTTTTTCTTATTTCTTTAATCGCCTCAGCCGGTATGCTGAAAAGCGGTTCTATTTTCACGGCATTTGCAGTGCGGACGGTTTTCAAGATGTATCAGCTTACTATTGTAATTATTGAGTCAAGCACTTCAGAAAATATGTTCCTTACCCGTAACCTCCTTATGACAGGAATTTTTATTCTGAGTACAGTTGCAGTAATTGTCATACATTTTACAAGAAAAAACAAAAATTATCTTGTTAAATACTATTCAGATGTATCGCTGAAAGAACGCCTTATATTTTCGTTGAGAACGTTTCCTTTCATGGCGGTAACGGCTGTGTGCATAATCGGAGCAGTAATAAAAATAATATATTAATCAGGTGAAATTATGGATATATACATGAAAAGAGCCATTGAACTGGCTGAAATTTCCGCCAGTGAGGGTGAAGTACCCGTGGGAGCGGTCATTGTCAAGAAAACAACCGGTGAAATAGTTGGTGAAGGCAGAAATATGCGTGAAAACAAGAAAAATGCCCTTGCCCATGCTGAAATAATTGCTATAGATATGGCTTGCCGAACTTTAGGAGGGTGGAGACTTCCCGATTGTGAAATGTATGTCACACTTGAACCCTGCCCCATGTGCTGTGGTGCAATAATAAACGCCCGTATAGATAATGTCATTTTCGGAGCTTATGACCTGAAAAGCGGTTCTGTGGTATCTGTGCAGAATATGTTTGAACTGCCCTATAATTACCGACCGGAAGTAACCGGCGGTGTAATGGAAAAAGAATGTGCAGATATTTTGACGCTGTTTTTCCGGAATTTACGGGAAAAGAAAAAAAAATTTCCAAAAGTCCGAAAAAATTTTCAAAAAGTACTTGACAAATCAGTTTTTATGTGATATAATATTAAAGCAGTCAGGTGATAAGCCCCTTGAAAAACCTGATTTATACTGCAATGCGAGTGTGCTGGAATAGGCAGACAGGCACGTTTGAGGGGCGTGTGTCGAAGGACGTATGGGTTCAAGTCCCATTACTCGCACCATAAAAGAGACTTCTTTTCCGGAAGTCTCTTTTTTATTTTCCATAAACGCATAAAAACGCTGCTGGCATATTGCCGTCAGCGTTTCAGTTTATTTATTCTTTGTTCCGCAAACTTTACATTTTCCTAACAAAGATAACTTCTCTCCACAATATATACACAATCCATTTTTTCTTCGCTCTGCAATAGCAGGAAAACAATTTGCATATTCACTTAAATATGGATAATCTATATCTGTTAAATTAACACAGCCATCAAAATCACTCTTATCAATCTTTTTAATACTGTCTGGAATTTTTATAGATTTCAACAATGTACAACCACTAAAAGCACTTCCGATATATTTTACACTATTAGGAATTATTACAGATTGAAAAGATGTACAACCCTTAAAAGCATATTCCATTTTTTTCATACTATTTGGAATAGTTACAGATTTCAAAGATGTACATTCTTCAAAAGCATTACTGATATTTGTTACACCATATTGAATATCTACAGATTGCAAAGATGTACAACCCTTAAAAGCATATTCCATCTTTTTCACACTATTTGGAATAGTTACAGATTTCAAAGATGTACAATCTTCAAAAGCATTATTGATGTTTGTTACACCATATTGAATATCCACAGATTGCAAAGATGTACAACCCTTAAAAGCATATTTCATCTTTTGCACACTATTTGGAATTATTACAGATTTCAAATATGTAGAACGCAAAAAAGCACTTTCACAAATTTCTTCAACAATATTCGGAATAACAACATCTCTGCTTATACCTCTGTACACTTTCAGTTTTCCATCCTTGATAACAAAATCAGGTTCATTTACGTCGAAAACGTTAATGGTATTGGCAGTGATATTATTATAATTTGTGACATTATAATTATTTATTGCCTTTTCAAATACAAAAGATGTCTGACAATAATTACAAATCCATAAATTTTTTGTATTATCTACTGACAGAACAGCTCCGCAATTTGTACATTTTGCTTCAACAAACGGCATAATAATCCCTCCAGTATTTATTATTCTTATTATAGCATAAAATTCATATAATGTCAACAAAAAAACAAATCCCCTTGTTACAGGGAATTATTTATTAATTTTTTATTCCGCAAGATTCACATTCTTTTAACAAGGATAATTTTCCACCACAATATATACATAGTCTTTTTCTTTTACGTTCTTTAATAGCAGGGAAATAATCTGCAAATTCTTTTAAATATGGATAATCTATGTCAGTTAAATTATAACAACCCTCAAAATCATATTCAATAATATTTTTCACACTACCCGAAATTGTTATAGATTTCAATGATGTACAATTCTCAAAAGCACCACCAATATTTGTTACACTGTTCGGAATTGTTATAGATTTCAATGATATACACCCCTTAAAAGCACTTTTGATATATGTTACACTATTTGGAATAGTTATAGATTTCAAAGATGTACACCCCTTAAAAGCGCTTTTGATATATGTTACACTATTTGGAATAGTTATAGATTTCAAAGATGTACAACCCTTAAAAGCATCCTTAATAGTTGTTACACTGTTCGGAATGGTTACTGATTTCAATGATGTACAACCCTTAAAAGCATCCTTAATAGTTGTTACACTGTTTGGAATTGTTACAGATGTCAAAGATGTACAGTTATGAAAAGCATCACTAATATCTGTTACACCACTCAGAATCGTTACAGATGTCAAAGATGTACAACCCCAAAAAGCATTGTTAATATTTGTTACACTCTTCGAAATTGTTACAGATTTCAGATATGTACAATCTGAAAAAGCATATCTACTAATTTCTTTAACACTATCAGGAATTTTAACAGATGTAATCGGTAGACCTTTAAAGGCTTTCTCCTCTATTCTTACGGCACTATCTGGAATAACAACATCTGTGCTTTCACCCGTATATTTTTCAAGAACTCCGCCCCTTATAACAAAATCAGACTCCTTGTTGCCATAAAAATTCACAGTATTTGCGTTGATATTATTATAATTTGTGACATGGTAATTTTTTATTGCCTTTTCAACTATAAAAGGTGTCTGGCAATAATTGCAAATCCATGCGTCTTTTGTGTTATCTACGGGCAAAACAGCTCCGCAATTCGTACATTTTGCTTCAACAAATGGCATAATAACTTCTCCTGTATAATTTTTTTCATTATATCATAAAATTCATGTATAGTAATCCTATTTTAAAATGGAATATCAAGGATAGCGAAAAACGTAATGA
>CAMWQI010000007.1 GCA_947176345.1 uncultured Ruminococcus sp. | reverse complement strand
CATCTTGATATAATAACAAGGGCATCAAAACTTTTTGACAAGGTCATTGTACTGATTTCAAAAAATGCCGGAAAGTCCGCACCAAGTTTCACGGCTACTGAAAGAATGCTTATGATTGAAGCTGTCACTCATGACCTTGACAATGTTGTTATTGACATACTGGACGGACTTCTTGCCGATTATGTCAGAAATGTGGGGGCTATTGCCATAGTAAAAGGTCTCCGTGCGGTAAGCGACTTTGAATATGAATTTCAGATGGCACTTGCAAACAAAAAACTCTATGCAGGAGCTGAAACGGTCTTCCTTACTACTGCATCAGAAAATATGTATCTCAGTTCAAGCGTTGTAAAGCAGATTGCTTATTTTGGTGGCGACATAAGCCATTTTGTACCGGAAGTAATTCTTGAGAATATACAACAGAGACTTGTAAAGGAAAGGTAGATTTTATGAATATTGAAGAAATACTTGACGAAATAGACGAACTGCTTGACAACTCAACTTCTATACCGTTTGTCCAGCATAAGAAAATTATTGATGGTGAACGTCTCCGTGAACTTGTCAACGATGTACGTCTTAACATGAATCAGGAACTCAAAGAAGCTAAGGAAATAGAGCGTGAAAGTCAACGTATTCTAAGCAATGCTAAGGCAAGCGCAGAAGATATTGTCCGCCGTGCTGAAGACAGAGCTGAACAAATTGTTGAACATGAAAAAATAGTCGTTGAAGCAAGAAAAAAAGCTATTGAAATTCTTACAAAAGCACAAAATTCCTCAAAGACTATTCAGCAGACTACAGCATTATCTGTGGCAAAAATGCTGAACGAATCGGAAAAATATTATGAGAAGAATTTACAGAATATAAAAACTGTAAAGGCAAGAATAGGTGCAACCCTCAAAGCCTCAACTACATTCAAGAATGATGATAAATGATATTAATTAAAACGGTACTTGAAAAAATACAAGTACCGTTTTTTTGTTTAAATTAATTGCTTACATATTTTATGCCGAAAACTTCTTTTTCATTACAGTATGCACGTGAAATACATTTATTTTCATAATACATTTCATTTATATGTTTTCCGGCAAAATAAATTAATGAGAATTTTTCTACAGAAATATTATTCAGTTCAGGAATACACGGATAGCCATAATTTACATCTTTCATGCACATCATAAAACCATGTGGATAGATTTTTTTCATATCCGTTGATGGCATATCGTCAAATTCGCTGAATGCCGGATAGCCGTTATTTTTTTCACTGTCAATAATATATAAATAGCTGTAATAAGGCTTTTTCAGGCTTAACGAAGGCACTTCCGGCATATCCACAATAGAGGGATAGCAATTGTTTCTTTCCGGATAAACACAAAAACTCATTCGTCCGCCCCCACACAATTGAAACCTATTGAACGCAGATAAACGGGATTTTTACACTGTTCTGTATTAAGTGCATAAAGATTTACCGTATTTCCATTGCTTTTTACAGCAACATCAGTGTTATTTTTTCTGACTAAAATATTATCATAAAAACAAACACTTTTTAGACTACCGTTCCAGTTTATAAGTGATATTGAACCAGCCGGCTCACAGACAAGATAGGAACTACTGAAACTACTTCCGCTTGAAGAAAAATCAAAAGATGATATATTATCACTTTCAGGTGCATTAATTTTAAGGAAAAAATATGAGTCGGAAATAACAGACTCTGAAAGAAAAGCACTATAAGAATTTCCGGAATTTGCAGACGAATTAATATAAATTTCTGCTTTCATCTGACTATGTGAAACATTATTATCGGAAAAAAACGGATATGATTTTTCAGCCTGCAATTTTATAGCAAATGTGCAGTAATCAGCGTAAACTTTCATATTATGCTCATGCATGAGACAATATTTATTTGTCAGTGTGGGGCTTGCCTGTGAAAGAATTATCACATCATTCATGATAATTATACAATGTTTTAGTGATATATTGCATCTTTTGCCGGAATTTCCGAAAAGAAAGACATTCCTTGCGCAAAGCCTTATATTTTCAGTTTTCAGGTTGTCAATGGTAGTATCACATGATACAATAAACATACTTGCGTTGCTGTCCGGTCTGCTATAATTTATATTTCTTATTACATGACCGTTTCCATAAAACATTTTGCAGTTTATTGTTATTGGTACGAAATTTTCCGCATATGGCGTGTTATTGAAATCTATATCCGCACCAAGTGAAAAATAAACTTCACTACCACCGGAAGTTTTCATAGAATAGAGGT
This sequence comes from uncultured Ruminococcus sp., assembly GCA_947176345.1. Taxonomy (GTDB): domain Bacteria; phylum Bacillota; class Clostridia; order Oscillospirales; family Ruminococcaceae; genus Ruminococcus. The sequence goes on along the minus strand of CAMWQI010000007.1, from coordinate 33,692 downwards.
CATCGGCAGTCATTATGATATATGGATTTTCTTCAGTACCTGTACCGTTCATAAAAAATTATTCCTCCCCTGTTATTACATAAAGTGCATTTTTCTTATGTGTCGTTGAATTATACTGTGAACGCGTCACGGGGATTACTTCCGGACGTGCAAGGTATACAGCCGTATCAGCTTCCATGTTGTCAAGACGGTTATTAGTTTCGTCAAGATTAAAAGAATCAATCTGACTTTGCACCCACACATTGAAAGTGTTTATACTGTCCTGAAGTGTATCGTTTGCAGAATTTATACTGCTCTGCAACTGTTCAAGACAATCGGCAGTAACAATGGTTATACTGTTTATGAACTGTTCATTAGTATCCGGCAAGGATTCATTTAAGCCGTTTATAGTCGGCTTTACATTAACCGGTGGCATATCATATTTTATTATAGTATTTATTTCACCGTTCGTGTCCTCAAAAGCCCTTAATTCAAGACATAGTTTTCCGGCATGAGCTGTAAAATCACCTGAAACATTCCATCTGAGTTTTATAAATTTTTCGTCGATGCTTTCCGGCATAATGACCTGATTTATTTCATAGTCATCTTCCGTAAGTCCGGCTACCATGAATTTATAACTGCTTATATCGAAATTATTATAAAATCTTTCCAGTGAAATAATTACAGTATCAGCGAATTTTTCACCTTGTATGAAAAGATTTCCGAATGAATATGTAGGTATATTTTTACCATTTGAAAAAACTTCCAAAATTTTCCACTCCTTAAAAAATAGTTTGAAAGAAACTCCGCAGTATTTACTTTCTATAAAGGGCGTAAAAAAACGCCCTATTCAACGCAAGACCGTTGAATAAGGCAAAAAATTAACAAAAAGTTCAAAAAAGATAAAAGGAAAATTTTATGAAAAAAAGAGTTGGAACAAGCAAAAATAAAAATAATCCCGAAAATGTAAATAAGTTAAAAAATAATTATTTACATTTTCTTAATTTTATACAACTTTTTATTACATAATCATTATATCAAAAAAAAATTCATTTGTCAAGTGTTATTGTGAATTTTTTCTAAAAAAATAAAAAACCAACTGCCTGAAAAAATCAGGCAGTCCGGAAATCTTAATTATTATTCATATCGTCATTTATAAGGGAATTTTTTTCGGCATTGGGTTCATATTTCAGGATTATGTTTTTAATATTTTCGTCTCTTGTCATGTTGTAAGTCATTTTAAGTGTATTCAATGCATTAGGAATATCTTTTTCACTAAGATAATATGCAGCCAGTTCCGATGCTACTCTTATAACTTCCGGATTAAAGCCGAATTTCATTTCATATTTTGCGAATATCTTTGTAATTTCCTCATTTGTGTACTGTCTCAATGGTGTGCCTTTAAGCTGTGATAAATGTCGCATTTCGTGCGGAATCATCTTATGCGGATACATCATAACGCTTGCCTGATAGAATGCCGATGCGTCGTCATAGTCGCCGGAGTCCGTAAGGGCATAGCCTACATTGGCATAGCACCTTGCAAGAGTTACTGGTGAGGAGGCTATTTTTATGGTATCGCGTGTGATTTCAAGCAGTCTGCGTTTGTTGGCAAGAAGTTTATATACTTCAGCAAGTTCAAACATGGGCGCACAGTCAACAGGATTGAATTCTATAGCACGTTTAAGAATCGGTATAGCATCATATGGTGAACCTGTTTCCGTGAGTATATAGGCGTAAGTTGTAATATATACAGCCAAATCAAACGGTGCACGATTAAGAGTTTTGTCCTGTTTAAATAAAATCTGCATTAGATTATCTTCAAATGGATTTCTTGTTGAAACAAATTTTGCTTTTTCAGTTTCTTTAAATTCAACAGTTATTTTCTTGTAAAGTCTTTCAGCAATGGGTTTTGCTTCAATAGCACTGTGCTTTTCGATTAATTCGACAATTTGTTTGTGCATTACGTCAAGCCTCACGCCGTCAAGGTGAGTGATACGCTTTATTTCCTCAACTTCCTCTTCCGGCATATTTTCAACCAGAAGCTGTCCGGCAGCTTTTACACCATCATTGTTTTTTTCCCTTGCGAACCTTTCAGCTTCTTTGCGGAGAAACCTGTCATTTTCTTGAATATCATCAGTGAGTTTTGACTGGAGTTCTGCAAGAATTTCATCATATGACATAGATATTTCCTCATTTCATGAATTATTGTTTTTGTTGTTTATTTCCTGACGGACTTTTTCAAAATTCCCCGACATAGCGGAAATAATATCATCTACCGAATCCAGTACAGGCATAGTGCATGGCGGTTCATAATCATCGGGCAAAAATTCCGGCGGAGTTTCTGTAGTATATTCTGTTATAAGCTCCATGCATTTTTCAGTGATGTTATCAGCAAATTTTTTAGTTTCTTCACTGATAATCTGACGGAGTTGTATATAAAGTTCGTCACGGGTCATGATGTTTATTAAAATCCTTTCTTAGCAAGGTCTTTCTTGAATTTAGCGTCAATCTTATCCTGTTTTTTCTTTTCTTTGAGTTCAGCCTTTGTAAGTGGTCGTTGTGGTTCAGCAGACTTTGCAGACTTTGATTGTGTGCGGACAGTGTTGTTTGAAGATGCTGTATATTCCTGATATACTGGAACATTCTTTTTCATTTTTTCCTGTTGCAGACGTTTTTCCTTTTCGGAGTTGTCGCCCATAGCAGAAAGCATATCTTCAATTGAATTAAGTACAGGCATATTTCTTGCCGGACTGCCCTGTGTTTCGGTAAGGCTCTTGTTTGCATATTCCTTAGACTCTGCAATAGCATTTATAAATACCTGTGATGTGGAACGGCTATGCTCATGTACGGAAATTTTCGATACATTGGCAGAGGTTGCCGGCATACCACCCTTAGCAGCAGCAGCGGCAGCGATTTTCTGTCCGGGGGTAAGAGGTTTATTGTCTTTCTGTGGTGTAACGGGTATGGTATTTTTAGGCTGTACAGGTGTGGCAACAGGTGTCGGCTGTGGCACTGGCTGGACATATGGCTGTTGCATAGCGGGCTGTCCGAATGGAACATATATAGGCTGACCGTTCGGGCTGTAGCCTGTCAACTGCATCTGTACATACATATATATAGGCTGATTATTCTGGTCATAGCCCTTGAATTGTGGTACATTGACCACCTGTCCAATTTGTCCGTATGCGTTCTGCTGTGGATATACTGGTTGTTGCGGATATACTGGCTGTTGTGGATATACTGGCTGTTGAGAATATACAGGTTGCTGTGGATATACGGGCTGTTGCGGATATGACTGCTGTACCGGCGGAGGAGGTGTCATCTGCTGTACAGGTTCTGGTTGTTCATTGTATGTAAAGTTTTCTTCAGGTACTTCATCATAAACTTCTTCGTCATAAACTTCTTCTTCTTCAACGGGTTCTTCCTGCTCCATGAGTTCTGCCATATCGTCAAGAGACGGCACAGCGATATTTTCCGGAATTGTTTCAGTTTCTTCTTCAACCGTTTCAGGTTCTTCAAATACCGGAAGCTCTATATCGTTCAAAGCCGGTGCAGTATATTCCGGTTCTGTTTCCGGTATATTTTCAGGTTCATCAAGTACCGGAACTTCTATATCATCTAAAACAGGTGCGGAATACTCCGGTACGGGTTCAAGTTCCTGTGAAACGTCGTCAAGGACAGGAGGTTCTATATCGTCTAAAACAGGTGCGGAATACTCCGGTATGGGTTCAAGTTCCTGTGAAACGTCATCAAGGATAGGAAGTTCTATATCATCTAAAGCTGGTGCGGAATACTCCGGTACGGGTTCAAGTTCCTGTGAAACGTCGTCAAGTGATGGAAGTTCTATATCATCAAGAGCCGGTGCTGAATATTCCGGTACAGGTTCGATTTCCTGTGAAATATCGTCCAATGAGGGTAACTCAATATCAGACATTTCTTCAGTTTCTTCCGGTTCGGGTTCAGCCTGTTGTATTTCCTCATTGCCAAAAAGCTTATTAGCCAGATAATCCCAGTCGGAATTTGCAGATGTTTCCTGAACGGGTTCAGGTTCAGGAGTATAAGCCGGTTCTTCATAATAATGTGAATTATCAACCGCCGGCGACTGACTTGCAGATGCCTGAACGTTTCCGAAAGCGAACATCTTCATAACATCATCATCATCAATAATGCCTACCGGTTTTTCGTCCTCAGCCGGTGGGAGTTCGGGATTTTCCTCATATGGAGGAGGATTTATTGATGAAAAATCAATTGATTCTTCCGGTTCTTCCTGACTTGCAACCTGTGATTCATAGTCATTGTTAGGCGGAATATTAACCGCAAACTGTGCCAGAAAATCATCTTGTAAATTATTTTTCGGCTTAGGTGTTTCAGGCTCAGGTTGCGGAGTTGGTTCTTCTGCCGTAGGTGGCTTTATGTTGAATTGTGCAAGACTGCTGTCAAGTGCCACGCCTGTACCAGCAATTTTCTGTTCAGGACGTGGTTTCGGATTAGGATTTCTTTCAAAAGGCACTGGTGCTGGCTCTGGTTCGGGAGCAGGTGCAGGAGATGAAGATGTTATCTTTGCGACAGTGCCACCAAGTGGAACTATTCCCTCATCAGCTATGCCCATTTTTTCACGTTGTTTTTCTTCTTTCAGCAGACGTGCCATTTCTTTTTTATCTGCTTTAATCATCTTTTTTGCGAAAGCATTTTTACATCTTTCACAGGTAATTTCTTTAAGGTCAACAGTTTTACCGCCACGACGATATTTATTGATATTATCGCCTTTCTGTAGATTTATGCCACAGCCGGTTTTCTTGTCATTATCAGTGCCATGAATATCATCATTCATGATAGATGTAACAAGTGTAATATCCATACAAACCTTTCCTTTCTGTACATAATTATGTAAATTTTCCGTAACACGCCTTTCAGCGTGTGTCACAATACATATACATTATACAATACACAACACAAAAAATCAACACTTTCTGAAAAATTTGCACTATAAATTATACTTTAAAGAAAATTTTCGGTAAAAACAACAAAATGTTATTGACTTTTTCGTCAAAAATACCATAACAGGTTTAAAAATTTTACTTAAAATATATATAATATTTTATATAAAAGCAAAAAATTATAAAATATCGAAAATTGCTCTTGCATTATCCGGCGTTTTGGTGTATTATTATAATGTATTATTAATAAAAAAAGTCAGGGGGAGTTAAATGAAACTCGTTTCAGTAGTAGTACCATGCTACAATGAAGAAGAAGTACTGCCTGTGTTCTACAAGGAAATAACAAAAGTCACAAGTCAGATGTCAATTGATTATCCGGAACTTGAGTTTGAATTTCTTTTCATAAATGACGGTTCAAAAGATAAGACACTTGAAGTATTCCGCTCACTTGCCGATATGGACAAAAGAGTAAGATATATATCTTTTTCCAGAAATTTCGGCAAAGAGTCCGGTATGTATGCAGGACTAAAAAATGCTAAAGGCGATTACGTCGTTGTAATGGACGCTGATTTACAGCACCCACCGAAATTTCTTCCGGAAATGTACAGTTATGTCAGGGACGGTGAATACGATTGTGCCACCACACGCCGTGTAAATCGAAAGGGCGAATCAAAAATCCGTTCATGGTTTGCAATGAAATTCTATAAGATAATGAATAAGATTTCTGATACTGAAATAGTTGACGGTGCACAAGATTTCCGCTTTATGACAAGACAGATGGTTGACTCCATTCTTGAAATGTCCGAATATAACAGATTTTCAAAGGGTATATTCAGCTGGGTGGGATTCAATGTAAAATATCTGCCTTATGAAAATGTAGAGCGTGAAATAGGCACAACATCATGGTCATTCTGGGGACTTTTCAAGTATTCACTGGAGGGAATAATGGCATTCTCTACAGCACCGCTTGCAATATCTTCATTGTTAGGTATTATAAGCTGTATAATATCATTCATAATAATAATTATCACCATCATAAAAACGCTTATTTTCAAAGAGGAAGTCAAAGGATTCCCTACAACCATATGTACTATTTTCATGCTAAGCGGATTACAGCTTTTCTGTACCGGCATACTTGGTCAGTATCTCTCAAAAACCTATCTTGAAACAAAACACCGTCCTATCTACATTGCAAAGGAAACGGACGAGCTTTACAGAAAAAGAAAACAGAACAAGAAAAAAGATTCATTGGAAAAGTAATCAGGGAGGTGCGAATTTCTGAATAAACGGACAAGGTTTATAGTTTCTGCACTTTTTATAATGATAATTCTGCTTGCCGTTGCTATCAGAAAGTTCCACTCCGATACGACAACAAGCACCGGAAACAATACTTTTCAGACAGATATTATCAACAGTCTTGATGCTGATTCCGACGGAAACAGAATTTTCAAGGATAACAGTGGTCTTTCTGGAATAATAGACAATAACAACAAAATTATTGTTGCTCCTGAATGGCATGACCTTAAATTCTCCGGAAACAACATATGCACCGCACGTCAGCGTATAGATGACAGACTTCTTACGGGCTGTATAGACTATGAAGGAAATGTCATTGTGCCGTTCATTTACAACAGTATAGAACGCTATCAGAAAGACGGTTTTATATTTTATATTGCACTCTCCGGTGATAATTCATGCGTGATATATGATGAACGATTTATGCCTTGTTTCCGGAAATCATGGAAAAATTACAGCCTGTCAGATGGGCAAGATGAAATAGTTTTCCGGACAGATAATGCAACATATGGCTATGCTATAAGTGAAAACGGTTTCCGGTTGAAATCTGCTGAAATAATCGGAAAAACATTTGACAGAAGTTTCGTTCTGAGTGTTAACAGCAGAATACTGTTATCAAAACTGAGTGTTTCCATGCTTGAAAAAATAGTTGATATAGCCGGAAAATATATCGAATATGCATATACCGGCAATGACATTATATTAGATGACATAACAAATGGCGGACGTTCAGGGTTTTCACAGCTTTTTCCGGAAGACCACAGAATATTATCAAAGAAACTGCTGAATATTTCCGATATATTCATGTATTCCGTGCGTTCAAACGATGATACGCCACATTATGCAGTATCTGTCACTGCTGATACAGAAATAGAATATTCTGACAAAAAAAGCGGTCAGAATACCATGCGTGGTGAATATACAGCAGTTATAGAATTTAGTGGATATTCTGCAAATGACCTTACAGCAGTAGCCGGAAACTTCACACCGGAAGAACCTGAATACCCACAAACCGACGAAACAGAAAGCACTTCAGCAAATAAGGAAGACACCAATGAAGAAACATAAATTATATATAACACGCCAAATCCAAAAAAGTCACAGGCAAAATACAAAATTTTTTAAAAAAGGAGTTTTTTAAATGTCAAAGAAAGTTGCAGTTATCATGGGTAGCAACAGTGATTTTCCTGTTGTAAAATCAGCCCTTACAGAACTTAAAAAATACGGTGTAGAGTTTGAATGCCGTGTAATGTCCGCACACAGAACACCGGCGGAGGCTTGCGAATTTGCTACAAATGCAAAGGCAAACGGCTTTGGTACTATAATATGTGCTGCCGGAATGGCTGCACATCTTGCCGGAGTAGTCGCCGGACATACAACACTGCCGGTCATTGCCATTCCTATGAAGTCTTCTGTACTTGAGGGCATGGACGCTCTTTTATCGTCTGTAATGATGCCCCCCGGAGTTCCTGTTGCAACAGTAGGAATAAACGGTGCAAAGAATGCGGGTATTCTTGCGGTACAGATGTTAGCAATATCAGACGACGAACTTGCACAGAAGTTAGCAGACGAAAAAGTCAAGATGGCTGAGGGCGTACGTGAAAAAGACACTACACTTCAAGTTGAAATTGCCGAACTGTAAGGAGGTGTTTAAATGAAAAATATTAATAGATTTTATGAAGTTGGACATCAGCGTATTGGTGGCATTCAAGGTGTTTTTGCTATAATTGTTGACCTTATGACAGGTGTGAATTATATTTACGCAAGCTGGGACAGTGCAGGTGGTCTTACTCCCTTACTTGATGAAGACGGTGAAATTATAGTTTCATCTGGATTTGAACTTGAAAGGTACAGAAAGGAATTGGGATTCAACAAATCTTCTGGTCATTCTTTCAACCCTGTTCGGTAATTTTTATAAAAATCAAATAATTATGTTTACCTGTCCGATAAAAAGGACTTGTATATATTTCATATGATTCTCAGGAGGAATTTGAAAATGGAAAACATTGTTAAAAAGGAACAGCTCTACGAGGGCAAGGCAAAGAAAGTCTATGCAACCAACGACCCCGACATCGTAATTGTTGACTACAAGGACGATGCTACAGCTTTCAACGGAGAAAAAAAGGGTACAATCTCAGGCAAGGGAGTAGTCAACAACAGAATGACAAATTTCATGTTTAAAATGCTCGAAAAAGAGGGCGTTCCGACACATCTTGTTGAGGAAATCAGCGACCGCGAAACTATCGTAAAGAAAGTTTCCATAGTACCGCTTGAAGTTATTGTAAGAAACGTTGCAGCCGGTTCATTCTCAAAAAGAATGGGCGTTGAAGAGGGCAAACAACTTCTCACACCTATTCTTGAGTTCAGTTACAAAAACGATGACCTCGGCGACCCGTTCATAAACGACTACTATGCACTCGCACTCGGTCTCGCTACAAAGGAAGAAATTGATACAATTACTAAGTATGCATTCAAAGTAAACGAATTTATGCTTAAATTCTTTAAGGGTCTTAATATTGACCTTATCGATTTCAAGATTGAGTTCGGCAAAACTTCCGACGGAACTATTATTCTTGCCGACGAAATCTCACCTGATACTTGTCGTTTCTGGGACAGCACAACTCATGAAAAACTTGATAAAGACCGTTTCCGTCGCGATATGGGCGGTGTTGAAGAAGCATATCAGGAAATAATGAAGAGACTTATGGGAGAATAATTTTATGGGTGGATTTTTTGGTGTAGCTTCCAAAAATGACTGTGTAACAGATGTTTTTTTCGGAACAGACTACCATTCACATTTAGGCACACGCCGTGGCGGTATGACATCTTATTCTGAAGAGCTTGGCTTTCAGCGTAATATCCATAGTATCGAAAACTCACCTTTCAGGACTAAATTTGAAGATGATGTCGTAAAAATGCGTGGCAAACTCTGCATAGGCAGTATAAGCGATACCGACCCGCAACCTATTCTTGTGCGTTCAAAACTCGGTCTTTATGCCGTATGTTCTGTAGGCATAATAAGAAATGCTGAAAAACTCGTTGAAGAACTCCTTGAAAACGGCTGTGCAAACTTTGAGACAATGAGCAGTGGAAATATAAACTCCGGCGACTTAATTGGTGCATTAATCGCACAGAAAAACTCATTTGTTGAGGGCATACGTTATGCACAGGAAAAAATTGAGGGTACAATGTCGCTTATAATCCTTACCAAAAACTGCATTATTGCGGCAAGGGACGAGTACGGCAGACTGCCCATAATCATAGGTAAAAGAAGTGACGGTTTCTGTCTTTCAACTGAATCTTTTGCATTCCAGAAATTAGGCTATACAACATATAAGGAACTTACTGCCGGTGAAATCGTAAAAATAACTTCCGACGGCTGTGAAGTTTTGAGTGAGGGCGCCCCCTCCAAAATGAAGATATGTACTTTTATGTGGACATATTATGGTTATCCGACTGCCGTCTATGAGGGTATAAATGTTGAAGTCATGAGAACACGCAACGGTGAAATTATGGCTGAAAATGACATAAAAGCCGGTAAACTTCCGGACGTTGACTATGTGTGCGGTATCCCCGATTCGGGAACACCTCACGCTATAGGTTATGCCAACAGGAGTGGTATTCCGTTCGCAAGACCGTTCATAAAATATACTCCTACATGGCCACGTAGTTTTATGCCTACAAATCAAAGTATGCGTAATAAAGTTGCTAAAATGAAACTTATTCCGGTGCATGAACTCATTGAGGGTAAAAAACTCCTCTTTGTAGACGACAGTATAGTGCGTGGCACACAAATGCGTGAAACTGTAGAATTTTTGTATGAAAACGGTGCAAAGGAAGTGCATATGCGTTCAGCGTGTCCGCCGATTATGCACGGCTGTAAATATCTTAACTTCTCACGCAGTCACTCAGAACTTGAACTTATTGCAAGACAGATTGTTGACGAATTTGAGGGTGTTGAGGGTGTAAAATATCTTGCTGAATACAGTGATACAAATACAGAACGCGGAAAACGTCTCCGTGACGAAATCTGCCGTCGTCTGAAACTTACATCACTTGAATTTCAGTCACTCGAAGGCAAAGTTAAGGCTGTAGGTCTGCCTGAATGCAACCTCTGTACTTACTGCTGGAGCGGAAACGAATAATATAAAAAATTTCAGAACCTGTTTTCATTTTTTTGCGGAAACAGGTTTTGAAAAATAAGGAGGAAAATTTCCAATGAATAACAGTTTTTCAAAAAGCTATGAAAAAGCCGGTGTGGACGTTACAGCCGGATATAAAGCCGTTGAACTCATGAAAAAACACATTGCCCGTACCATGACAGCCGGTGCAATTTCCGGCATAGGTGGTTTTGGTGGTCTCTTTGAACTCGATATGACAGGAATTTCAAAGCCTGTGCTTGTTTCCGGTACAGACGGGGTAGGAACTAAAATCAAAATTGCTTTTATCATGGATAAACACGATACAGTCGGCATTGACTGTGTGGCTATGTGCGTGAATGATATTATCTGCTGTGGTGCAAAACCTCAGTTTTTCCTTGATTATATCGCCTGTGGCAAGAACTATCCGGAAAAAATAGCCGAAATCGTTTCCGGTGTTGCAGAGGGCTGTGTACAGGCTGAATGTGCTTTAATTGGCGGTGAAACTGCTGAACACCCTGGACTTATGCCACTTGATGAATATGACCTTGCTGGTTTTTCAGTAGGTGTTGTTGACAAGGACAAGATTTTAAAGCCTGAAACTCAAAAAGCCGGTGATGTTCTTATAGCTATAAAGTCAAGCGGTGTACACTCAAACGGTTTTTCACTTGTAAGAAAAGTATTTGAAGTAAATGAAAAAAATCTTGCTGTACACTTTGACGATTTAGGAACTACTTTAGGTGAGTGTCTGCTTACTCCGACAAGAATTTATGTAAAGGCAATTTCAAAACTTATTGAGTCCGTAAACGTAAAGGCTATATCTCATATAACCGGTGGTGGTTTCTATGAGAATATCCCCCGTGTACTGCCGACTGGAATTTCCGCAAAAATCGAAAGAAATGCTGTTCAGATACTCCCTATATTTGACCTGATAAAGCGTTCTGGTGATATTCCGGAAAGAGATATGTTCAATACGTTCAATATGGGTGTCGGAATGATGGTATCCGTTGACAAAAACGAAGCCGACAAGGCGGTTGAAGTTCTCAAGTCTGCCGGTGAAGACGCATATGTACTCGGTGAACTTGTTGAGGCAGAAGACGGAGTTATAATCTGCTGATAAAAAATAAATAATCATGCCTGCCGTTATGCCGGTAGTGTCTGCACTTCCGGCATCTCCGGATAAAAAAATAATTTATGAAAGTAAGTACAATCGATATAATATGGGCTGTCGTTTCAATGATAGTCCTTGCAGTGTCCTTTAAAATGGGACACCTGATATATGGTCTGATTATAATATATGCAATTATGGCGGTTATATTTTTCGGACATATATTTAAAATTCGTGCATATATGGATAAAAGCGTTGCCGTATATGGCGAAATAGTCGAATACCATAAGGAAAAAACCGGAAAAGGTTTTTGTCCTGTCGTGAGATATACCACAGAAGACGGACGGGAAATTATGTCAATTTATACAGTTGTTTCAAGAAAACAACACTATGAAACAGGAACAGAAACTATGATATGTTATGACCCCGAAAATCCCATGTCATTCTATTTTATGGGACGTGAAGACGAACTCACAGCTACATATTATCGTTTTATAATAATTGGTGGTATAATTTCGGTTATACTTCTGATATTATCAGTAATATTATAAAGGAGTGAATATATATGAAATGTCCATATTGCGGTGGGGAAACACACTATGCAAAATGTGAATTTTGTGGTTCTGTCATAGAACAATCTGCCGGTGAAACGGTCAATGAAATATTTCAGGACGTAACCAGAAACGTAACACAGAATATAGTACAGAATATAACTATTAATCCTGATACTACTATTACAGATATTTCTAAAAAACACAAGTCCACAACACTTACATTATGCTGTCTTGGATTTTTTGGACTGGGAGGTATTCACCGTTTCTATACCGGAAAAATCGGTACTGGAATACTTTGGTTTCTTACTGTCGGTTGTTTCGGGATAGGAACAATTATGGATTTAGTTTCTATCATCATAAACAAATTCTATGACAACGAAGACAAACGCATATCAAGATGGTAACAAAATAAATACTTTATATAAAAGGAGTGAATATATATGAAATGTCCATATTGTGGAGCAGAAACCGTAAGCCGTAAATGCGAATACTGCAATTCCGACCTAAGCGAACAATACATGAATAGTGGTACTATCGGCGGTGCTGTTTCAGGTGCTATAAATAATATCGGTCAGAGTATTGCAAACAATATAAGCAACATACCTAATAATATCAACAGAAACAACAATCCTAATAACTTCCCTAACAATAACCCGAATTTTCCTAACAACTATCAGAACATGAGTAATGCTCAGCCTCAAATCGTGCAGAATATCATAATAGGACAAAATCCTCAACCACAACCACAGCCACGATTTGATGTTTCACCTAAAAACAAAACCCTTGCTATTATACTATGCATAGTCGGATTTTTCGGTTGTGGCGGACTGCACCGTTTTTATACCGGTCATATTCTTTCAGGAATATTATGGCTTTGCACGGGTGGTCTTGGCGGTGTAGGAACTGTTATTGACTTATTACTGCTTATTTCAAACAGCTTTAAAGATAAAAATGGACTGAAACTGTTACCGGAGGAAAAATTATGAAAAATATTGTAGTTCTTGTTTCTGGTGGCGGAACGAATTTACAGGCACTCATAGACGCACAGAAATCCGGCATTATCAAAAATGGGGAGATAACCTGTGTTATCTCCTCAAATCCGAATGCCTATGCGCTTGAAAGAGCAAAGAATAATGACATTCCGACAAAGATTATTCCACGCAAGGAATATCCCGACAGTGTGACATACAGTCATGAAATTCTCAACGCACTCAATGAACTTAAAGCAGATTTGGTTGTGCTTGCCGGATTTATGACTATCCTTGATGAATGTGTGACAAAAGAATACGCCTACAAGATAATCAACGTTCACCCTGCACTCATTCCGTCATTCTGTGGTGAGGGTTTCTATGGACTGAAAGTCCACGAAAAAGCCCTTGAATACGGCGTTAAAGTCTCCGGTGCTACTATACATTTTGTCAACGAAAAGGCAGACGCCGGTGCGATAATATTACAAGGCGTTGTTAACGTTAAAAAAGATGATACACCGGAAATTTTACAGCGACGTATTATGGAAAATGTCGAGTGGAAATTACTTCCGGAGGCTGTTTCACTTTTCTGTCAGGACAGAATTGAAATTATCAACGGAAAGGCTTACGTTACGGAATGAAAAAATTATCTGCACTGCTGATATGTGTCTATACTCTTGTTTCGTGTAGTGATAATAGTGTAAGTCATGATTATATTGAAAAAAAGAAATATGACATTGAAAACGCTGTTGACGGCAAATATACCGTTATATACACGCAAACGTCAACTATCCCCGACGATTTACTTGACATTAAGATAAAAAAAGACGATGATGTTATATTTACATTCAGAACCGACAAAAAAGGACAGTACAAACTGCCCGAAAAAGTCGCCTATCTTTTCAACTATGACGGTGAAAAAGTCTATTATGTACAGAATTATAAACAAGAAACCTCCGGCATGACGGAAATTGAACCATTCTGTTGGCTTTCACGCTGTTTTGATGATGACTGTGTAAGCATAAATATAAGCGATTCTGATTCAGCATATGAAAAACTCAGAAAAACTTCTGAATTTCTGCATGAAAACATAACGGAGCAGGAAATTATTGATATATTTGACAAATGCGGATATGATGACCAGTATATTCTTGAAATATACAGATATTCCGGAAAGGACTGATTTTATAGAAAACTTTAAATTTTTTTCTGAAATTTTCAATACTGAAATGGAATTTTCAGCCGACGATGAAGTAAGCATTGAATACGCACAGAAATGTATTGAACATTTCCAGAATTTAAGCCCTGCAATGCTTGAAATCATATGCAAGGGTGCTAAGGCTTATTGTCTTGACTTTCTGGACATGGACATTGATGTATACGGAAAGGATATGACAATCCCCGTCAATGCAGACACACCGCCCCTGGAAATGCTGAAATGTTTCAGACCTACTGACCTTTACGTGCAAGAACCGGAAGACTTAAACAAAATCGGCTATCAGATTGGGTGCGACTGTGACTGGGAAATCGAACACGGTATGGAAATTGACATACTTGATGACAAAGTTTTGTATCTAAGCTTATTTAATGGCTATTCGCCGTGGCTTGAATACGAAGACGATGACGACGAAAATTATATTAATCGCATGGAGGCATAAAATTGATTACGGACATCAGAAAAACCGAAATCGGCATTGAGGGGAAATTATATTCTGAAATTTTCAATACTGAAATTGATGTCATGATTGACGACGAAGTAAGCATTGAATACGCACAAAAATGTGCAGAACATTTCAATAAATTAAGTCCTGAAATTATTGAAACTATCTGCAAGGGTGCAAAGGCTTACTGTTTGGATTTCATGGAAATTGCAGATGAAGACTGGGACGAATATTTGACAATACCCGTCACTGCTGAAACTCACCCACTGGATATGCTGAAATGTTTCAAGCCGAATACACTGATAGTTGAAAAGCCTGCTGACGAAAATATAACATGTTATCAGCTTGAATGTGAGTGCGACTGGGAAATTGAACATGGTATGGAAATTGACATATTCAATAACAAAGTTGTGTATCTCAGTTCATTCAATGATTATTCCCCATGGCTTGAATATGACACCAGCGAATACAATTATATAAATCAAATATAAAGGAGATTTTTTTATCATGAAAAAACTTGATATTGCACAGGAACTCAGTTCAAACGCATACCCTGGCAGAGGTATAATCATAGGCAGATGTGAGTGCGGTAAATATGCCGTTACGGCATACTTTATCATGGGCAGAAGCGAAAACAGTCGTAACCGTGTTTTCGTTGAAGAGGGCAAGGGCATACGCACAGAAGCTTTTGACCCGTCCAAACTTACAGACCCGCATCTCATTATATATGCTCCGGTACGTGTTCTTGGAAACAAACTCATTGTCACCAACGGTGACCAAACAGACACAATTTACGAACTCATGGACAAGCAGTACACATTTGAACAGTCACTCCGCACCCGTGAGTTTGAGGACGACGCACCGAACTACACACCGCGAATTTCCGGTATACTGCACTTTGAAAACGGCGGTTTTAATTACGCTATGTCAATTCTCAAAAGCAACAACGGAAATCCAGATTCATGTTTAAGACATACATTTACATATACAAATCCCATTGCCGGTGAGGGTCATTTCATTCACACATACATGGGCGACGGAAATCCGCTTCCAAGCTTTGAGGGAGAACCTAAACTTATCGCAATAAAAGGTGGTATAGATGAGTTTACAGATACTTTATGGAACAGTCTCAACGAGGACAACAAGGTATCACTTTTTGTACGCTATGTAAATCTTGAGGACGGTTCAGAAGAAACAAGAATTGTCAACAAAAACAAGTAAGATATTAATAAGACTATGGACTATGAATTTGATATTATTCAGCTTGATGAAACGGATATTAAAAGAGTCGCTGATTTCATAAAACAAAATCCGGAATTGTGGACTACATTAGGTCGACACGCTGATAGTATTACATTAGCTTTAACATATAAAGATATCAAGATTTGTAGCACAAATGAATGGTTTGAGGATACATTAAAAAAAATAACCACAAGAAAAAATTCTGTTGTAATAATTTATCCTGATAAAATCATTTCTGCGGAGTGTTTCTGTAGATTTGGAAAATGTATACCAGAATATGGTGTGTCACAGACTACAGGAAATCCTGAACTTGATACGATTATCAGTGAAGCGTCCCGCATTTTTTCGTTATACGAGGAAGATAATTTTGCATGGCTTATTGATAAACAGTCAGACGGCAGTGAATCATATTATGAATATGGTGATGATTATGAAAGAATCAGATGCGAAATAATGCAATATGAAGAAGATATGAGAAAAAAATATTTATTATGATAGTTTCATTCAACCTTGACTAAACGCTATAAAGATAAATTTACATGAAAACAAAATTTAAAAAATCAACAATAAAACTTCTACTTTCATTCAATAAACTGCTGATTTTTCCGTTGCTTGCTGTATATATGGCTGGTAACTCCATGACACTGTTATATTATTTTTCTGAACCCGGAAGCAACGGTTTATGGTCTAAGTTATGGTGTTATCTTATCGAAAAATACGGAAGAGACAAAGGTATTGATATATTCTGGTTTTGGGAGAACTTGGCATTATGGCATTTTGCCGACAAGCCTTTAAATCAGATTTATGCAATAATATTTCTAATAATGATTTCTGCTGACATATTTTTCAGCATACAAAAGGGCAGAAAACCTGTTGTTAAATGGATTTTCTACGTCATAACCATGATAATTATTTTATTTATTGCTTTTGTTGCCTCACCTGTTTTTTATGAATATGCAATGGACGTTATAACATCAGCATAAAAGAAGATTCGGATTATGACAGTTTCATTTGACCTTGACTAAACGCTATAAGGATAAATTTATATGAAAACAAAACTCAAAAAATCAATAATTCTGCTTTCATTCAATAAACTGCTGATTTTCCCGTTATGCATAACGTATATAATTATAAATGTCATGACGATTTTAAACTATGAACCACTTTTTTATCCTACTCTTTATCGTAAAGTATGGCATTTTTGTGATGGTCACGATATATCAGATTATTTTTTGTGGTTTGACAACATAGGAATGGAACTGTCAATGTACTGCAATGACAAAATATCAATATTGCTTATACTCATGATGATTGCGGACATAGTTTTCAGTATAAAAAACGGCAGAAAACAGATTATAAAGTGGATTCTATACGGAATAATAACAATTATTATTTTGTTTATCGGTTTTGTTGCCTCACCTGAATTTTATGACAGTGTATAAAAAAGGAGATGAGATATTATGACAGAATCTTTAAGATGCCCTAACTGTAATGCACAACTTCATGCAGTTCCGGACGGAAGTATTTTGAAGTGCGAATACTGCGACACAGAATTAATTATAAATAATAATATTCAGAACGTTTCTGCACCGATAAACTACTTTTCCGCACCGGTGAATCACTATATCAATACAGGAATTTATGTGGAAGAAATGAAAAAATGGCAAAAATCATTTCACAAAAAACTGATAATACAGGCTGTACTTACGGCTTTTTTTGGAGTATTAATGGCAGCAGACGCACCAGGCATAGGAATAATTATATTCCTTATTGCTACTTTTTACTCTTTCGTAATGCCAAAGTATCTTTTAAAGAACAAACCATTTTCACCAAAGCCACAGAAAAATAACAAATTCCTTGACTTCATGAAGATTTATCCCGCATTTGCAGGAGCATTCTGGGGTGGTATGGTACTTATGGCTATTATTCTTAGCATAAACCCATAAAACTCAAACATTATATGACAGTTTCTTTTGATTTGGACGAAACACTTTTTATAAATCCTGAAAAAGTTCTAGCAGAAAACAAACTCCGCTTTCCGATGGACAGGATTTACAGGGACAGACTCAGAAAAGGTACTCCAACACTCCTGCAATGGATAAACAGAAATAATATACAGCTATGGATTTATACAACGTCATGCCGTTCGGAAAGGTATATAAAAAATATTTTCAGACATTACGGTGTTAAAATTGACAATATCATAAACGGAAAACGTCATGCGGAAGAAGTTCAGAAAAATAATACTGAAATACTGCCGTCAAAATATCCCTCAAAGTACCACATCGACCTGCACGTTGACGACGAAATTTCAGTTTATCAGAATGGTATTTCCTATGGTTTTCGGGTTTATCTTCTTAAAGAAAACGATATTGACTGGATAAACAATATCCGTGCGGAAATTTTACACATAAAAAATTTAAAAATATAAGGAGGACATTATTATGTCAAATGAAATGCAGTTAAAATACGGCTGTAACCCTAATCAGAAACCATCAAGAGTTTATATGGCTGACGGTTCGGAACTTCCTATAGAGGTTCTTTGCGGTAAACCAGGTTATATAAATCTCCTTGATGCTTTCAATGGCTATCAGCTTGTTAAGGAACTCAAAAAGGCTACTGGTGTATGTGCAGCCACATCTTTCAAGCACGTTTCACCGGCTGGTGCAGCTATCGGAAGACCTCTTTCCGACGAGCTCAAAAAAATATACTGGGTTGATGACCTTGGTGAACTCACACCACTTGCAAGCGCTTATGCAAGGGCAAGAGGTGCAGACAGAATGTCATCTTATGGTGACTTTATAGCACTTTCCGACAAGGTAGATGTTTGCACAGCTAAAATGATTCAGAGAGAAGTTTCCGACGGAATAATAGCTCCCGATTACGACGAAGAGGCACTTGAAATCCTCAAATCAAAAAGAAAAGGCACATACTGTATTCTTAAAATAGACGAAAATTATAAGCCTGCTCCGATTGAGACTAAACAGGTTTATGGTGTATCTTTTGAACAGGGCAGAAACGAACTTGACATTAACAAGGAACTCCTTGCAAATGTAGTTACTGAAAATAAAAACATTCCGGCTGATAAACTTGATGATTTAATGATTTCACTGATTACGCTGAAATATACACAGTCCAATTCCGTATGCTATGTTAAGGACGGTCAGGCTATCGGTATCGGAGCAGGTCAGCAGTCAAGAATACACTGTACACGTCTTGCCGGTCAAAAAGCTGATAACTGGTGGCTGAGACAGTCCCCTAAGGTTATGGGACTTGAATTTGTTGATGGCATACGTCGTGCAGACCGTGACAATGCTATTGACGTTTATATAGGTGACGAATATGAAGATGTTCTCCGTGACGGCGAATGGCAGAAGATTTTCAAGACAAAACCGGAAGTCTTTACTGTTGAGGAAAAGAAAGAATGGCTCGCAAAGAATACTGGTGTTTGTCTCGGCTCTGATGCATTTTTCCCGTTCGGTGATAACATTGAACGTGCTAAGAAATCAGGCGTTGAGTATATCGCTGAACCTGGTGGCTCTATCCGTGATGACAATGTTATTGAGACCTGCAACAAGTATAATATTGCTATGGCGTTCACAGGAATAAGACTTTTCCACCACTAATCCATGAAAACGGAAAAAATAAAAAAATCCAGAAAGAGAATTGCATTAAGAATTATTATTGCAGTTCTCTTGGCATGGGTTTTGCTTGTGATAACAGACTTTATACGTTTTTACACATCTAACAGTTATATTGAACCACTTATAACCCTTACACACATGGCTTGTGATTGCGGTGAATCACGCAGTGAATGTGGTATAGGTTATAGTTTTGACTACGGTTATATCCTTGACATTGGCAACAGTTCATGGAAATATGACAAGGAAAAACCTGATTCTCGACGTTTTTCAGTTTTCGGTAAAGATTTATATAAAAAAGGATAATATTATGTCAGAAAACAATTCTATATCTAAAAACCGACAATCTGCAATTATAAAAATTACAGTTGTTGCAACAGTACTTCCCGTAATTTATATAATTCTAAGCCTGATGAATATTTATAATATAAATATATCAACATCAATTTTTCATGAAACGTATGAATTTTGGAAAGACACAACATATTTTTATCAGCTCTCACCTTTTTCTATTGAAAGTTATATCTATTCAATAATATTTGTTGTTCCATATATTATAGTGTGCATGATAAGTATTTTTTCGGAAAAACTGAAAGGCAAAAAGAAACTCAAATATTCTGTAATCAGTTTTCTTGTATTTCTGTTTTCAAATTATATAAACATGGACGAAATTTATCAAGAAACTTGTTCTGATAACTGGGTAATGATTGAACTTGTTTCAAGAGTGCAGAATATTCTTATGTGGCTTAATATAGCATCATTTTTACTTGTATGCTGTGCGGTTGTTATTGAAATGCGTGTAGCAAACAGAAATAAATTAAAAAATTATAACAGGAGTACAGAAAAATGAATCTATTGACGCAAAAAATATTAAATAGCATAATACAAATTTTATTATTCACATTGATTCCGTTTATATGGTGGTCTATAACGGCAAGGAAAAAAAACAGCTTTTTTAAATGGATTGGATTAAAGCGTATTTCTTCTTCAAAGGAAAATAAAACAGCCCTTTGGATTGTAGGAACATCAATTATTTTCTTAGCTGTGTCGGCTTTCATGCTCTATACTATAAGAAATATCGAAACAGCAACGTCCGAATTTTCGGGTTTAGGAATTAAAGCATTACCTGCAATTCTGGTTTATGCGACTTTCAATACTTCATTTCCGGAAGAAATTCTTTTCAGAGGATTTTTATTGAAAAGACTTTCCCACAGATTTGGCTTCCTAACTGGAAATACAGTACAAAGTATTTTATTTGGCTTATTGCATGGTGCTATGTTTTTTGCGTTAACAGGCATAATTAAAGCAATTCTCATTATTGTATTTACAGCAGGAATTGCATGGTGTATCGGATATGTGAATGAAAAGAAAGCAGAAGGTTCTATCCTGTCCGGTTGGTGTATACACGCAATCGCAAATATATTTTCCGGAATATGTTCAGCATTTCTGTTATTTTAGAATTTATGCAAATTTTTTTGTGTCAATAATTTTCTCAAACTGTGAGATAAAATAATTCGGAGGGATTAATATGAAGAATATACTTGTAGTCGGCGGTGGTGGTCGTGAACACGCTATCATCATGAAACTCGCCGAAAGTAAACATGTTGACAAGCTTTACTGTACACCCGGAAACGCCGGTATTTCAAAGTATGCTGAATGCTTTAACGTTTCTGCAACAGACATTGACGGTGTTGTTGCACTTGCAAAGGAAATAAAGCCTGATATGGTAGTAGTCGCACCGGATGACCCGCTTGTTATGGGAATGGTTGACGCTTTACAGGCAGAGGGCTTTATGACTTTTGGTCCTAAGGCAAACGCCGCTATTATAGAGGGTTCTAAAGTCTTTTCAAAGGAACTCATGAAAAAATACAATATCCCGACAGCTTTCTATGAAGTTTTCACGGAAAGTGATAAGGCTATTGCCTATCTCAAAGAACAGAATACTTATCCGGCTGTTATCAAGGCGGACGGTCTCGCACTTGGAAAGGGCGTTATAATCGCACAGAACGAAGATGAGGCTGTACAGGCTGTCCATGAAATGATTGATAATCTTAAATTCGGAAAAAGTTCCGCAAGAATAGTTATTGAGGAATTTTTAACAGGTCCTGAAGTATCTGTACTTTCTTTCACGGACGGCAAAACCATTGTACCTATGATTTCCTCCATGGACCATAAACGTGCCTTAGACGGTGACAAGGGACTCAATACAGGTGGTATGGGTACTCTCTCCCCTAACCCCTACTATACGGAAGAAGTTGCTAAGGAATGTATGGAAAAAATCTTCATTCCTACCATGAATGCCATGAACGCAGAAGGCAGAACTTTTGAAGGCTGTTTATATTTCGGACTTATGATTACTCCTAAGGGTGCAAAGGTAATTGAATATAACTGCCGTTTCGGTGACCCTGAAACACAGGTTGTACTCCCCATGCTTGATGCTGATTTGTATGAAATCTTTGAAGCAATATACAACCACGAACTTGACAAAGTTGATATTAAATGGCATGACGGAAGCTGTGCTTGTGTTGTTATGGCAAGCGGTGGTTATCCGGAAAGTTACCCTAAGGGCATTGAAATGAACGGTTTTGACGAAAAAGGACAAGTTGAGAACTGTTTTGTTTACCATGCAGGAACTAAACTTTCTGATGACGGAAAATTCCTCACAAATGGCGGACGTGTTATAGGCGTTACTGCAAAAGGTGAAACCTTACAAAAGGCTCTTGACAACGCTTATGACGGTGTTTCAAGAATCAGCTTTGAAAATGCACACTACAGAAAAGACATTGGACAGAGAGCATTAAAGGCTCTTGAATAATGGAGGATATGCACAAAAAGCTCAATATTGGGCTTAATTTCGGACTTATCGGAAATGCACTGTTTATAGCATTCAGTGCTGTATGCTTTGTATACTATCTTGTATATGACCCTGAAAAAAAATTCACTAAATTTCTGGAAATTACTGCTTATGTATGTGAATTTTCCGGATTTGGCATGTTAATTTTATCCGACATACTCATAATAAAAACTGCCCGTATGCGTGACTGGTTAAAAATAGCTTTTTCAGTATATATTGTTACGGAAGCCGTCATGATGACGCTTGAATTAAATTCATACAGAATAGACTTTTACAAGCCGTATTCACTGCTTTTAGCCATATTACATTCGATATTTTCAGCAGTAGTATGTTTTTCGTTCCTGACACTTGACCCTGATAAAAAAATCTATGAAATAATCGTCATAATATGCATAGGAATAATACTCGGCGGAATGCTCGGAAACGTCATGGGAATAAGAATATATTTCAGTATATTCACAAATGCCATTGCATTTACGGTACTTTTTTTCTCGATAAAATTCATGCTGAAACGTGAAACTATCGAAATTGACTGTTATGGTGACAGGGCAAGGGTTGCAGAATATAAAAGCACATTCTTTGAAGAATAAATTTCAAGCCGGAATTTCCATAAAAATTCCGGCTTTTTTTCTGTGTATAAAAATTTCCGGAATGCATATAATATCAACGGCAGTTCCTATAAAAAAATTATCGGAGGTATTTTTTTCATGTACGGAATAACACCATTCGGGCATACAAGCCTTTTTAATTTCTTCAATGATGACTTTTTCAATGATACAATGCAAGTAAATTCTTGCCGGACTGATATAAAAGATGCTGGTGATAAGTATATCATGGAGGCTGAACTTGCTGGTTTCAACAGGGACGATATAAATATTGATATAAAAGATTCCTATCTTGTGATTTCTGCTGAACGCAAGAAATCTTCCGATGACAAGAACGACAACGGAAAATATATTCGCCGTGAACGTTCATATAGCTCATACAAGAGAAGTTTTGATATTTCGGATGTTAACACCGATAATATCAATGCTGAATATAAAAACGGCATTCTTACCATTGACCTCCCGAAAAAACAACGTGAAGAACCTGTTTCCAAAAGACTTGAAATAAAATAAAACGCAAAAAGCCCGATTATTTCGGGCTTTTGTCTTTTTTTATTTTAAGAAAAACAAGGACTGTTCCGGCGGAAAGTATTACTGTAGTGAATATACTTCCCTCTATGCCGAACTCACCACCGCTTAACCAACCATATGAAGTCCGTGCGGTCGTACGGAAAATCGATTCAGTATCACCTGTACCGCTTACGCTTATGCCGTAAAAATTACCCTGCATGAAATTCCATATTGAATGAATACCACATACACCCCATATATCGTCAAAACAAATCATGTATAGCGACGCAAAAACTCCGAAAAGTACAAGATTTATGAATGGCAGAACATTAAAACCCGGATTGAATATGTGTGCAAGTGCAAACGCTCCGGAATTTACTGCAATGGCTACCCATACAGAATGATAACCACCAACAGTAGTTAAAAGATAACCCCTGAAAATAAATTCCTCACTCATACCCTGCACAAAAAAACCTACCAGATAAAGCAATATGACACCAAAATTTATTCCACTACAAACTGAAATCTTATTAGCTCCGAAACATACACTCAACAAAGTAATTGCAGTCATCATGACAATTCCGATAAGCAGTCCCATAAGATAGTGCGGAATGAGTTTCTGTTTCCGTACACCCATTGAAGTAACAGGTCTTACTTCTATATTACGACAGTATATTATACTTGTGATAGTGCCGAAAACAGTAGATAACAAAGACGGTATCATTATTTTTGGTGAGGCTGAAATTATTGTTGCTGTTGCCATTGAGTTTTTAAAGTCAATCTTGCTTGTGTCGTCAAGCATACCTTGTGATTCCATTTCCTGTATCATGGGCTTAATAGATACTATTGACGGTATAATTGCCTCAAGGACGTATATTATTAAAAATACTATCAGAAATGAAAATATCTGCACAGGCAGTGCCGGTGAAGTAAGGGACTTGCCGGACTCCTCAAAAATTTTAGGTTTATTCAAAAAAAACACCTCCGCTTACAGTATATAATAATTTTACTGTAAACGGAAGATTTTGTCAATGATTATTTTTAAATGATTTTCACACAGTGGTAAGGAACATTGTTATTCCTATCATAGCAACAAGCGTTAAAAGCATTGTTATCAGCGTTATGAGAATAATATTTATCGGCTTTACACCACCAAATGCCATAACCATATGTTTGTTAAGTTCACCGTTGCTTTGCTTTTTTATGATATGAATTTTTTTCACTGAAAATTTAAAATAAATGTGGTTTGCAAAAAGGCACATCAGCATCCTTAAAATACACCAACAAGCCGAACATATCACCTCTAAATTCTGAATAAAATTTTGATTCTGATATATTACACTCATTATATTTTCAGTAAAAACTTCCGATTCAGCCATGATAAGAACTGCTAAAGGAATATTCAGTATAACGCTTATGACAGATGAAATAATTGCCCATAGCCACATTTTTCTGTTTGCAAAGTAAAACGATGGCAGTAAAAAACATGAAAGATTGAATGATATTTTAGAGCCTAAATCTTTCATTCTCTTGAAAACCGGAATATAATAAAACTGATTAGTTCCTACAAATGCAATTATCTCTTTCAGCGTGACACCGCCCATATCTTCATTGAGATTAAAGCCTATATCACGCATCATTTCACTTTCCGTATATTTATGAAATTGACTATTATCAAATTCTGCACCGTGTTTTTCAAATTCTTCAGGCGTTACGACAACCACCGGAGTTTCAACCGGCTTTGATATTGCAGTACGTTTCCATTTCTGACCTGTTCCATGCATATAAATATTAGCACATCTGTTATGCTTTTTATAGCACTCCCTGTGATGCGGAGAGCCACATTCGGGACATACTACAACATCGTCGCTGTCCTCAAAGACCTTTCCGCATAAGACACATTTTTCACCTATGAAATTCATAGACCATACCTCCGTTCTTTTTCATTATATCCAGAATTATATTATAACACGTAGTAATATATAAAATCAAGTCTTTCCAGAAATTTTACAGATTTATGGAAATAATGTGATAATTTCAGAAACTCATTGACATTCCCATAAATTTGCAGTATAATATAATTAACATTATTTCTGATGAAAGAAAGAGGGTATTAATATGGCAAATGAAAAAAGTATGAAAGTTCTTATTGTCGACGATGATAAAAATATATGTGACCTGCTCCGGCTTTACCTTGAAAAAGACGGTTATGGCGTTATTCTTTCGCATGACGGTGCGGAAGCTGTGGTCAAGTTCAATGCACTGAAACCTGATATTGTATTGCTTGACATAATGTTACCATCTATGGACGGTTGGCAGGTATGCCGTGAAATACGTAAAAAATCCGGAGTACCGATTATTATGATTACCGCTAAAGGTGAAACTATTGATAAGATTATAGGTCTTGACCTTGGTGCAGATGATTATATCGTAAAGCCGTTTGATGCAAAAGAAGTAATTGCACGTATAAATGCAGTTACAAGACGTGTAGGCAATGCCAACGCTGAACCAGAAGTAAAGGAAGTACATTATGATAAACTTTCTGTCAATATGACTCGCTATGAACTCAAAGTAGACGGAAAAACCGTTGATACTCCGCCTAAAGAGCTTGAACTGCTTTACTATCTTGCATCAAATCCTAACAGGGTATACACCCGTGACCAGTTACTTGATGAAGTATGGGGTTTTGAATATTATGGAGACTCAAGAACTATTGATGTTCATATAAAGAGACTCCGTGAAAAACTTGAGGGTGTTTCGGACAAGTGGCTTCTGAAAACTATATGGGGAAGAGGCTATAAATTTGAAGTAGACGAAGACGAATAATTCAGAAAAAATTTCAGGGGACTTGCTTTGTCCCCTGTCTTGTTAAACAGAGGTGATTTATATTGCAGAATAATAATTCCTATAATAAATTTCTGAAATATTCAATGATTCTTATGCTTTCTGTCATAATTATAATCGGCATTATAGTTATCAATATAAGTTCGTCATTTTACAAGAAAACGGAGCTTGAACGCCTGAAAAACACCAGTAGTCTTTTCATAAGCTGTATTATTGACGAATATAATAATGATACTCCAAACAAAGATAATATACAGAAACTGCACAAGCTTTTCATAGAAGAAAATAATATCAGTATATATATTTATGACAATAATAAAAACTGCATATTATCATGTGATGAAAAACAAATGCCTTTACCGAATAATATAAAATCATATATAGACAATGGAAAATATCTTGAACTAAGTTCAAACGGACTTTCAAGTGAAGAACCATATCTTATATATGGTGATAAATTCAGTGTAAAAAACAGTGAGTCATCAGGAAAAATGTATATACTTGCATATGGCAGTACACATAATATAAGTATGTTCACTATGCAGATATTTCTTATTTATTCTTCCATATCATTACTTATGCTGATTATTTCATTTATCATGATGAGTAAAAAAACTAACATATATACGGAACATAATAATGATATAATAAGAATACTGAAAAAATATTCAAAAGGAGATTTTTCTGAAAAAATAAATGATAATATGCCTTTTACGGACGAAATGGCAAAATATATAAATAAACTTGCCTCCGACGTTGAAACAAGCGAGGAAACTGGAAAAACTTTTATTGCTAATGTTTCCCACGAACTCCGCACACCAATTACAACAATAGGTGGTTTTGTTGACGGAATACTTGACGGCACAATACCTAAAAACCGCCGGAATGAATATCTTGTACTTGTTTCCAATGAAATACAGCGTCTTAAAGTGCTGATAAGTTCAATGCTGAATATGAGCCGTTTTGAATCCGGCACACTTAAACCGAATTTTCAGAAAACTAACCTTACAGACCTTGTAATTAAAACTGCTTTTATGTTTGAAAAGAAAATAGAAGCAAAAAATGTTGAAGTAGAAGAATTTGATGCCGAAGACCTTACAGCAGAAGTTGACCCCGACTTGATGCAACAGGTAATTTATAACCTTATGGAAAATGCTGTAAAATTCGTCAATACAGGTGGAAAAATCTCTTTCAGGTTTGAAAAAGAGGGTGATATGTGCATAATCGGAATAAGAAATACCGGTGAGGGTCTTAAAGACAGTGAAATTCAACAAGTATTTGACCGTTTCTATAAAACCGACTCCTCCAGAGGCAAGGACACAACCGGTCTTGGTCTTGGTCTTTCGATTTCAAGGCGGATAGTTCATATAAACAATGGTCAGATAGTTGTTAAAAGCATTTACGGTGAATACACTGAATTTCAGGTACAGTTACCTGAAAAACAAAAAAAGTCATGACAGTATTCAGAAAGGAGAAAAAATGGACGAAATTCAGAACTATAACTCCGGAAACTATCCGGAGCAGGAAAACAATCCCCCCCAACAGCATGAAGAAACCGCAACAGCATATACCGGATTTGTATATGACAGAATACCAGATAATTTTCAGGCTGTCCCCGAACTGCCGGAAAGCATTCGCAAAAGA
This sequence comes from uncultured Ruminococcus sp., assembly GCA_947176345.1. Lineage (GTDB taxonomy): Bacteria > Bacillota > Clostridia > Oscillospirales > Ruminococcaceae > Ruminococcus. Next base: position 5,710 of record CAMWQI010000007.1, on the reverse strand, counting down.
AAAAATACCAGCGGTGAAAAATTTATTATATTTCTGTTCGTTGTTATCATAATGCTTGCAATAGGTCTTTCCATATATGGCATAGCAAATGATGTCTACAGAAGCCAGTCTGTTATTGAGGAACTAAGAAAACAACAACATATTGTTCTTTATCAGGAGGAAAAACCTGACGGTGCGAATGATTTAAGCAATTTCGTTGACGAAAACGGAAAGTACACCATAGAAGGTGTTGCCAATGCCGTAAAAGACTCCATAGTTGAAATATATGCATATTCCAACGAAAAACAAACAAAACTTGAGGGAACAGGTTCAGGTGTGGTTATTTCAGACGATGGCTACATTGTTACAAATGCACACGTTCTGAAAGAAAACGGCTTCCATACAGTCCATACCACAGACGACAAAATATACAATGCCATAATAATAGGCAGAGACTCAAAAACCGATATTGCCATTATTAAAGTTGATAATGCCGGACTTACACCGGCAGTACTTGGCGACTCCGACGAGGCAATTGTAGGTGAACAGGTTATAGCAGTAGGAAATCCGGCTGGGCTTTCAAATACTGTCACAGACGGTATAATTTCCGCTGTAAATCGAAAAATCCGCAGTGACTCAACCGGCTTTGAAATGAACTGCATTCAGACGAATGCCGATATAAGCCCCGGAAATTCCGGCGGTGCGTTGGTTAATATGTATGGTCAGGTTATCGGGATAACGTCTTCAAAATATGTAAGCTCCAGTTTTGAGGGTCTTGGATTTGCAATAACTATAAATGATGCACTTCCAATTATTGAACAGCTTATTGATATGGGATATGTTTCAGGACGTTTCAGGATAGGCATTCAGCTTATTGATATGGATTCAGAAGAAAAAGTTCTGCTTATTGAAAATGAAATAGGCTTTGAACTCCCCGACGGTTTTGAGGGCATATATATTGACTCAATAAGCGAAGACTGTGACATTGCCAATACAGACCTTAAAGCCGGAGATTTCATAACTGAAATAGATGGTACGCCGGTTAAAACATATGACGAACTTTACAATAACATAAGCAGTAAATACGGTGCTGGTGATACTGTACCGGCAAAATGTGCAAATGTTCAGAAAAACGGAAAAGTAACTTATTATGACATTGAATTTAAATTAATGGAAGATACTTCAGGAGATTTTTAATTATGAAAAAAATAAAGATTTCTCAGATTTTAATTTTTTCTGCTATGCTTTTACTTAGCATAATATCTTACTTTGTACTTCCAAACAGCGTGGCTGTACAATGGAATTACACAGGAGCAAGTAATTATATTCCAAAGATTCATGCTGTACTGATACCAGCTGTTATAAGCCTATTCGGCATATATTCATGGAAATACTCTTTTATACGATATAATGCCAATATCGAGACATCAAAGAAAATTCAGATAATTAATTCTGTAATATGGGCAACTGTTTCATGTGTCGGAATTATTATAAGTATTCTGTTTATGATAATGAACTAAAATTTTATTCCGTAAAATTCTTAGGACGTTTGGAATTTACGCCCGTAACTCCTCCTGTTGCTCCGGAAACGGTCAGCAGAAGGAGTTTTTTTACTCCAGTAAATTCTCCTAAAAAAACAGCTCCGAATATCGCTATAACAGTATAAATCACCACACCACACATTATTCCCTCAGCAAGTCCGTGTTTCCGGCGGAATTTTCCGCAAATATATGTACTTACATAAGTACCGACCACCATTGAAACTAATGAAAAAATCTTTGATACTTTCATATCACCAAGAATACAATACATTACTACAGCTAATAATAATGCTATAATGAATATAAATGCAATGCCGGCAAGCACTGATATTGTCAGGCTGATAATACTGTTTGTCCATACGCTTTTACGGTATCGACGCATAAAAATAACCTCCGCACAAAAATTGTTACTACAATTCTATGCGGAGGAAAATATAATTATTCTTTGTTTTTTTCCTTGCTGTCGTCAACTTTTTTAAGTTTCTTTGGTTTTTTTTCGGGTTCGTCCTCAACCACTCCGGCAGATGCAAGAGCAGATTCCTTTTTCTTTTTTTCAGCAGACTGTAAAGCCTTTACACGTTCCTGTGCAGTGACATTTTCAGTAATAGCCCATGTTTTTATTCTAAGTTTATGTCTTGCACCACCTGTTTCAATAACAACAGTGTCATCGCCTGTGGATACGACTATTCCGACAATTCCACCACCCGTTACTATTTCATCGCCTACCTCAAGACTTTCCTGCATTGACTTGAGTTCACTGTCACGTTTTTTCTGTGGTCTTATAACCAGGAAATATAACAAAGCAAACATTATTATAAGAGGAAAAACAAGCGTCCAGAATACAGAACCTGTTTCAGTCTGTGCCTGCGTACTTGAAGCCGATGTTGCCTCATCTTCGGCAAAAGCCGTCATGCCCGATACCATAACGGAATACATCAAGGCGGATAATGCCGGAATAATACAAATTAATTTCTTTTTCATAATTAAACTCTCCATTCTTTTGAATATATTGGATATTATAACATATTTTTCCGGAAATTTCAAGACATTACATAAAAATTTCGTTTAAATTCTTACAGGAAAAAAATTTTGATTAATACTAATAATTTTTTCCACAAAATTTTCTTTCATTTATGCATATAGGCGATTTTTATGAAAATTATGCGAATACTCTTGATTTTTCCTGAAAAGGTGATAAAATATAATTAGCACTCAAATAAAGAGAGTGCTAAAAGCGATTTTTACAGGAGGTATATGTTATGTCTATCAAACCATTACAGGACAGAGTAGTTCTGAAAATGACAGAGGCTGAAGAAACTACCAAAGGTGGTATTATTCTTTCAGGTTCTGCAAAGGAAAAGCCGGAGGTTGCCGAAGTTATCGAAGTAGGCTGTGGCACTGCTGATGTTAAAATGGAAGTAAGCAAGGGAGATAAAGTTCTTATCTCAAAGTACTCCGGTACTAACGTAAAACTCGACGGTGAAGAATACATCATCGTGAAAATGGAAGATATTCTTGCTATTGTAGACTAATTCCATTATATCTTAAAAAAGGAGATTGATTATCATGGCTAAAGATATTAAATACGGCGAAGACGCAAGAAAGGCTCTTCAGTCTGGTATAGATAAACTCGCTGATACCGTAAGAATTACTATGGGTCCTAAGGGCAGAAATGTTGTTCTTGACAAAAAATTCGGTTCACCACTCATCACAAATGATGGTGTTACAATTGCTAAAGACATAGAGCTTGAAGACGCTTTCGAGAATATGGGTGCACAACTTGTCAAGGAAGTTGCTACAAAGACAAACGATGCCGCTGGTGACGGCACAACTACAGCTACACTCCTTGCACAGACTATCGTGCGTGAGGGTATGAAAAATATCGCTGCTGGTGCTAATCCGATGGTTCTTAAAAAGGGTATTGCTAAGGCTGTAGATACTGCTGTAAAGTCTATCACTGATAACTCAAAAGAAGTTTCCGGCAGTGAGGATATTGCAAGAGTAGGTACAGTTTCTTCCGCAGACGAAACAGTAGGCAAGCTTATTGCTGAAGCTATGGAAAAAGTTACAGCAGACGGCGTTATTACTCTTGAAGAAAGCAAAACCGCTGAAACTTACAGTGAAGTAGTTGAGGGTATGCAGTTTGACAGAGGTTACATTTCACCTTACATGGTAACTGATACCGACAAAATGGAAGCCATTTATGATGATGCATTTGTACTCATCACAGACAAGAAAATTTCTTCAATTCAGGAAATTCTCCCGCTCCTCGAACAGATTGTTAAAATGGGCAGAAAGCTTGTTATCATTGCAGAGGACGTTGAAGGTGAGGCACTCACAACAATTATCCTTAACAACCTCCGTGGTACATTCAAGGTTGCTGCTGTAAAAGCCCCTGGATTCGGCGACAGACGTAAGGAAATGCTTAAAGATATTGCAATTCTTACAGGCGGTGAGGTAATCACTTCTGAACTTGGTCTTGAACTCACTGACACACAGATTAGTCAGCTTGGTCAGGCTAAACAGGTTGTAATTCAGAAAGAAAACACTATCATTGTTGACGGTGCAGGTGACAAGGAAGCTATCAAGTCAAGAGTTGGTCAGATTCGTACAGCTATTGAAACTACAACTTCTGATTTCGACAGAGAAAAACTTCAGGAAAGACTTGCTAAACTTGCTGGTGGTGTTGCTGTAATCAAGGTCGGTGCAGCTACTGAAATCGAAATGAAAGAAAAGAAACTCCGCATTGAAGATGCCCTTGCAGCTACAAAGGCTGCTGTTGAAGAAGGCATTGTTGCTGGTGGTGGTACAGCTTATATCAACGCTATTCCGGCTGTAGAAAAAATTCTTCCATCACTCGACGGCGACGAAAAGACAGGTGCTAAAATCATTCTCAAGGCTCTTGAAGCTCCTGTACGTCAGATTGCTGAAAATGCTGGTCTTGAAGGAAGCGTAATCGTTGACAAGATAAGACGTTCACGCAAGGTAGGATACGGTTTCGACGCATACAATGAAACTTACTGTGACATGATTCCTGCTGGTATCGTTGACCCGACAAAAGTTACACGTTCAGCACTTCAGAATGCCGCATCTGTTGCATCAATGGTTCTCACCACTGAAAGCCTTGTTGCAGACATCAAGGAAGACGTTCCGCCTGCTCCTGCAATGCCTGCTGGTGGTATGTATTAATAAATTTCAAACACAAAATATGGTGAGCTTAATAAGCTCACCATAAAAGGAGATTAAAATATGGGTTGGGCTCAAAGACTATTAGAAAAACAGTATGAATATAAACGCATTGCTTATGATATTTTAAAATCTATAGGAGCAATCGAAACTTGTCCGATTCATGAAGATGAATGGTATTCTGACAATTATATGGACGAAAAAGAAGTTTATGCAATTGCTACAAACATATTAAAAGATAAATATCCAAATATGAAGGATTTTACACTTTTTCATGAAAGCATCAAGGGTGTATTAGATGATGCATCTCTTGATGATAATTGTCCATACTGCGAAGAAGACTAAAGATAAATCATAATTATAAAAGCAGTTTCTGTTTTTCCGGAAACTGCTTTTTTTATTGACTTTTTCAAAGTTTAATGATATAATTTATTCATGGAGGTGGATTTAATGAATTTTATATCTGTTGCACTCGGTGGAGGTCTCGGAGCGTTTTTAAGATACTGCATAAGCCTCATACCATACAAGAGTGATTTTCCGTTTCTTACTTTGGTTACGAATTTTACAGGTGCTTTTCTGATAGGTTTAATTAACGGATTTGCTATAAAAAAAGGGCTATCCGGAAATGCTCTGTTATTCCTGAAAACAGGTCTTTGCGGTGGCTTTACTACTTTTTCGACGTTCTCTCTTGAAACTTTTAATTTAATAGAAAATCATCATATTATATTAGCAATTATATATATTTTTTCAAGCATAATATTATGTCTTGCCGGTGTTATGCTCGGAATGGAGGTATCAGCATGAAAAAATTTGAATTAACTTACACATCAGATTCCATATGTTCAACAGCAACATTAATTTCTGTTTTTTGGGTACACCTAATGCTTGGAGTATTTATTGTATTTCCTAATATTGCCACTATCGTGTTGATGTTCATTGTACCAATATTTCTTAGAGCCTGTTCAGTATCTTTTCAAAGAGAGAAAAAAGTGGTATAATGGAAT
>CAMWQI010000006.1 GCA_947176345.1 uncultured Ruminococcus sp. | reverse complement strand
GGGCTGAGTTCATTTCGGCATCTCTCACAGAGCATAATCAATCCTCCTATATTTTAATATGGGCAATTTTAGTTTTATTTTTAAATTAATTCTTATAATAATATCATATTAAAATCATATCGTTCTTTAAAGTATAACACGTATCTGAAAAAAAGTCAAGAGTTAACAAAGATTTTGCTCAAATTTTGATATTTGTCACAAAAATATAACTCAAAGTATATGCATAACACAAAAAAACAGTAAGATTATACAATATTTTTTAAAAAATTTCAGTGCTTTTCCGGATTGATTTCTTGTTAACTGACGACTTAAATTTTGTTGAAAATTATCTTGAAATCTGTCATTGTATGTGATATAATTAATATGAGTAAATAATATCAGGCTGTCCCCTGAATTTTTAAGGAGGTTTACACTAAAAATGAAAAGAAATAAAAAAAAGCTGTTAAGTATCTTTGCGCTTGGAGCTTTGACAGCATCTTTCATCTTTGCCGGAGGATGCGGAAAAAATGATAAAAACGAAAATTATATCGCTGTAATTTGCAAAAGCAGTGACCAATACTGGGACGCTACTAAAAAAGGTGCGGAAGATGCCGGCGAAGAAATGAATATAAGAATAACATATAAAGCACCAGAAAAAGAAGATGCTTCAGAACAAGTGAAATATGTCAACAGTGCTATAGCAGATAAGGCAAATGTTATTGTTATAGCTCCAGTGGAAGACAGCGACGAACTTGCGGACACACTTAAAAAGGCACAGAGCAACAACATAAGTGTTATTACTATTGATTCTGATATGCGTGAGGAAGTCCGGTCATCATGTATAAGCACAAATAATACTTACGGCGGTGCTATTGCTGCACGTAAAATAGCCGAAATCCTTGACGGCAGAGGAGATATAGGCATAATCACACACACACCTACTTCTGCAACCGCTATTGAACGCAAAAGCGGTTTTCTGGCACAGATTGATGAGGAAAACGCCAAAACTGAAAGCGAAACGCCTCTTATGAATGTAGTGGCAACAGAAAACGGAAATGGTGATATTCAGGAATCAAAAGACGCTACACTTAAACTCATAAATGATAATCCGGATATAAAAGCAATATTTGCAACAAATCAGGGTGGTACTATTGGTGCTTGTATGGCTATTGACGAACTGGAAAAAAGCGACTCCGTTCAGGTTGTAGGCTTTGACTCTTTCAACAAGGGAGACGGATTTGAAAGTGCAAAGACATATGCAGAAGCAGACGTACTGGACGGATTTATAGTTCAAAACCCATATAATATGGGCTACCTTGGTGTGAGATACGCAAAAGACATTATAGACGGTCAAAATATTGCCGCCGCTATTGATACAGGAGCAATTCTTGTCACTAAAGATAATATCCGTGACAGTGATATACAGCTTATTATGAACCCTATGGGTAACTGACGGAGGTAATATAAAATGGCTAATAATACTTACAATGGCTCAAAAACACAGAAAAACTTTAATGTTGCATATATTGTAATTCTTGTCATCATGATTCTGAATATCGCAAACAGTACTATTGTTTTTATCAACGGAAGACGTGTTTATGACAGAAATATGAACTCCCTTCAGCATATGTCAACTATAAGTGAGGAAATGCTCGCTGTAAACCGCGAAGTTTTGTTGATAGTTTCAAACATAGGCAACCCTGTATCAAGTGTAAACAATATACATAACTCTTTTAACGTTATCAGGAAAAAAATGGAAGAATATGAACAGCTACAGCATTCGGAACTTGAAACACGCCGTTATAATCACGCTAAACTCCTTGTTAATTCTTATGATAACAAACTCCTTAACCTTGAACACACATTCGCCAGTCTTGATGCCCAGCAGATGAAAGATATATACTTACAGGAAATCCACCCGACACAGACAGCAGCCGTAGAAATGATTATGGCTACCCTCGAAATCGGTAAAAATGATGCTGAAACTCTTATGTCCCGTAACTCCCTTTTCTTTGGTATAGGCTTTATTTTCCTGTTTGTTGTACTTATAGTAAGCGAAATAATTGTATACTCTCTTGCTAAATCTACAAAACGCCGTATGATGCAGATTGAAATGCAGGAAAGACAAATTGCCGCTGCCGGTCGTAAACTTGAAAACTCAACACAAAAAATGTATGATATAGCACTTACTAATATCCTTACCGGCATGAAAAACCGCTATGCCCTCGAAAATGATATTGCCGACCGTCTCGAAAATGACCAGTTCAATATAGGTGTATTTGATATTGATAACTTCCGCATAATAAATGATACTTATGGATACGAATTTGGTGATGAATATCTTTCCGCTATTGGTGAGAGACTTTCAGAAGAGTTCGGAGATGTTGCAACAATATACAACATCACAAGTAATGAGTTCTGCTTTGTTTTCAACCCTGATATTCCGGATAGTCAGGCACAGCGTATAGCTGATAAAATCCGTGCCTCAATGACAAGCCCTGTGACAATTGAAAGTATCACCGTACAGTGTACAGCCTCAGGAAGTATCTATCACTATCTCCCTAATGACTGCCTGAATGTAAGTTCACTACTTCTTAAAATGGATAACGTTATGCATAATGCTAAACGTAACGGCGGAAATACTATATATGTTGTTAATAGTCTCTGATTAGATATAAATATCCCTGAATATTATTTCAGGGATATTTTTTGGATTTGGCGTGTTAATTTTTTAAAAAAACGGGTATACAAAATGCATACCCGTAATTTTTTTTAAATATCCGACCTTGCCCTGATGTAGTTTTCAAGATAATCTACAGTCTTATCAATTCCCAGACAGGTACTGTTAATGCAGATGTCATACAATCTTGAATCACCCCAGTGTCCTGAACAGTGATAATTGTGATAACGTTTACGTTTTTTGTCTTTTTTTCGAATAAATTCCTTAGCGTCTTCTTCAGAAAGTTCATATACTTCCATAACGCGTTTTATTTTTGCGTCCATATCGGCAAGCACAAAAAGCGATACAAGTGCCGGATTATACTTGAGTTTAGTTTCGGAACATCTTCCCACCACAACAAAAGACTCACCGCTGTCGGATTTTTCTTTCAGAAAATTGAACTGCATTTCTGCTATATTGTCCTCAATAGAGTTGCTGTAACCACGCACACGACGTGAAATGATTTTCTTTTTAGGATTTTCGTTGTATTTTTCGATTTCCTCCGGAGTAAGTCCGGTGCGTTCTGCAATTTCCGTAATAAGATGACGGTCATAAATCGGTATATTAAATCTTTCGGCGAGTGCCTCAGCAATAACACGACCGCCACTTCCGAACTCTCTTCCAACGGAAATAATAATCTGTGACATAAAAATTCCCCCTGATTATATTATAAGTATCTCATGAAAATATAAGCCGTTGAAATAGCAAGCACTATCACGGTAGCCGGTGCAAGTTTCTTGCAATATTTTCCCCAACCGATAGGATAGCCATTCTTTGCGGCAACGGAAGTACCAACTACATTTGCAGATGCACCGATAGGTGTTGCACTACCGCCTATATCCGTACCGATAGAGAGAGTCCATGCAAGTGTCGGAAGTGCCACACCTGATGTAGCCGCAAGGCTCTGTATAACGGGAACCATTGTAGCCGCAAACGGTATATTATCAACAAATGCACTTGCAATTGCAGATACCCACAGAATAATTACTATCATAAGTTTAGCGTCACCGCCACTAATCTTTTCGATAAAATCAGCGATAATTTCAAGTATGCCTGTTTCTTCAAGTCCGCCTACCACTATGAAAAGTCCAATGAAAAACACAACTGTTTTATAGTCAACTTTTTTAAGTAATTCAAGGGCATCTTTTGCAAATGCTATAAGTGTAACAATCGCTATGAAAAGTCCTATTGTAGCAACTGTAAGATGTGTTATTGAGTGAGTGACAAGTAATATTACTGCACAGCCGAAAATAACCGTACTTGCTATGAAATCACGCTTATTTGTTATAGCTTCACTTGGCTTAGGAAGTTTGGAAATATCAATATTTGCGCTGTTTTCTGAAACAAGTTCTTTTCTGAATACAAAGTAAAAGAAAACAATGGAAACTATCAGGGAAATTCCGGCAACAAGTCCGGTATTTGTGAGGAAGTCACCGAATGAATAGCCCAATGATGTACCTACTATGATATTCGGAGGGTCTCCGCACATGGTGGCTGAACCGCCTAAATTCGCACAGAAAATCTCCGATAAAATCATAGGCACGGGATTGAATTTAAGAAGCTGTGAAAGTTCAATAGTTACTGCCGCAAGGAACATGATAACTGTTATGCTGTCAATAAACATTGAAAGTACTGCTGACATAATCATGAAAGTTATGAATACTGGTATAGTCTTACATTTTACAAGAAATGCTATTTTCATGCATAGCCACCGGAAAAATCCGGCTTTTGCCATACCCTCAACCATAACCATCATGCCGGCTATGAAAATAATCGTTGCCCAGTTTATGCCTTTGCTTTCACTTTCTGTGACCTGATACCAGAAATCCTTTGTTGCAAAGCCTTTTAAAGCGATGGTGTCCCATATTGCTGTTCCGCTCCTCATGCATATTCCGAATACTACAACAAGTGTGAGTATTCCACTGCCGAGAGTTACATAATGCCGTTCTATTTTATCCATGACAATAAGTATGAACATTGCCACGAATATTACGACGGCGAAAATCTGTGATGCTGTCATAAATTAACCTCCTGTATGTATAATTTGCACCTTTGGAATTATAGCACATTGTGAAAATTATTTCAAGAATAATTTTCATTTTATGACAGCATTTTTAAATTTCATGCAATATGCGGATTTTACAATATAATTTTATGTAAAATTTTGTTGTTTTTTGCAGATGTATATATCAGCGTGTTTCGTCTGGTATCTGTAAATCCTCAACGTGACAGCCGAAAAATTTAGCAAGTCTCCAGTAAGTTTCTTTAGAGGTCACTCCCCTGTCAAACGAACCATACAAGCACTCACAAGTTATTCCGCTCTCTTTGCTTAATTGCCGTATCGTTTCTATGCCACGTTTTTTCATCTGCCTGTAAAGTTCTTCTATATTAAGAATTATTTTCATATTTCACACCTCCATATCCATAAATTCAGCCATAGCAACAAGTCCGGCATATGTATAATTTTCATTGTCATAGGCATTTGAAAAAAGATTTACAGCTCCCCTCAATGCCTGCGGAGTACGTGCAATTCTGAGCAGATAATCAATTTCGGCATTCATTCCCTCTTTTTCCAAAACCGGAAAAATCCTGCATATATCTTCCCTTTTAATATCAGTATTCCGATAAATTTTTCTTTGTCTTGTGCGATTTGAAATCTGTGCAAATTCCGCTTTTCTGCTTCCCATTCTTGCAATAGTTTCAAGATTTCCGATAAAGCATATACCTAAAGTTTTACCGTTATCGCTGAAATAATCGGAAAAACTCCGGAGTACCTCAATTGTTTTCAGTGTGAGATGTTGTGCCTCATCAAAAATAAAAACTGTCCCATCTGAAATCTTATTCACTATTGAAAACCACATTTCATTTACAGATTTTTCCTGACCTGCTCCTATGCGGTCTGCAATTACTTTAAGCAGACTTTTTATTCCAGTGAGACATGGATTTATTGTTATAAGAAAACTGTCAGACGGATTATCAGCCACAAATTTCTGTGCAGTTTTTGTCTTGCCTATTCCTGCATCTCCACAGACTACCGCAAGACCACCCTTGCTCCGACAGTTTGCAATAACCTTATAAATCTGTCCGGAAATATTGGTACTGACATAATTTGTATCTGAATATGCAGAATTTTTATTTTCACTGAAAAATTGTTCAAGTGTATCAAATATTTTCTGTGGATTTGCCTTATATCTGCCGTTTTTTAACTGTGAAAGTGTTGTGCCTGATATACCAATAAGCTGACCTACAGCACTTTGACTTAAATTTTTTTCTTTCATAAGGTCTTCCACCTTGTCAAGCAATGCCTGCTGTTCATCTGTGTACATTGGACTTTTTCCTCATTTCTGAATTTTTAGTCATCTTTTCCAAATCAATAACTACGCTTTTCGAACCTGTCTGTGTAATATTTTCCGGTTCTTCATTCACAATAACGGGTACTATCCTTTTCGGGTGTTCTATATTGAAATCTTCGTCCCTGCGTGCCTGTGCCTTACGTACTGTCATATCAAGCATTGTAAGTCTCTGCTGATTTGAAAGTGCCATAACTGTTTCCTTAGCCTGTTCGCGTACAAATTTTTTAGTTTCACGTATAAGTGCGTTTGCATCGGCAATAGTTTCATGGTTTTCTTCAAGATAATCAGCCATAAGATTATCGGCTACAGCCCATGTAAACATATATTTGTCCGTTTTCGCATCATAAATGCGTACTGTCCGGAGGTCTGCCGGATTATAGCGGACATATATTTCCCTGTCAAGATTCATGATAGTTTTTTCAGGGTCTGTAAACCATATCTTTTCACCGCATATAGTAACATAAACTCCGTTACGCTTTATTTTCTGTTTACGTGTGGTTCGCATAAGCATGAGATTAAGAGCTGACTCCGGAGCTTTTCTTATTTCCTTACAGGTCTTATTCCAGACATCAAGGCGTGAAAGTCCCTTGTATTCCTGTTCTGAACCGCCATACTGCTGTAAATTATATTCCCCGTCAATCCATTTATTAAATACTTCCCGTACTTCATAGTCACATGGTAAATTTCCGTCTTTTATACGGCGTTTCAAATTTTCCGGACGTTCTGTTATTTTACCGCCACAAAAGCCGTCAAATAATTTAGAAAACTGATTTTTTACTGTATAAAAAGTTCTTTCAATAGGCTTTGCCTTAGCGTTCCGGACAATAGCGTTACGCATTTCTATGCCTAAAATTTTAAAAATAGTAGGTGGTTGTGTTTCGTCGGTATTTTTTGCCCTGTGACCTCTTCCACCTATGTCATGTGTAAGAAATTCCCGTCCGTTATCAACATAGATACATTTAGGAATACCAAAACGCATTATTCCGTGACGGAGTGCCAATATAGTAGACTGTGAGTCGGGACTTTCCGTTATATTCCAGCCGGTAAGGACACCTGATTTTGCATCTAAAAAAGCCGTAAGATAAAGCCGATGTACTTTTTTTTCGTCACTGTATGACTGTATATCAAATGTATGATTATCAGCTATCCAACAGTCATTGGCAGAAAGTCTGTCATACATTCTCATTATATATGGTACACACCTGTCACTGAAAGCCTTTTCACCATCACGGAGCAAAGTTTTCACGGAAACGGAAATATCCTTTTCTATACGTCTCCGAAATGTCATCAAACTTGGAATATTTTCAAGCAGTTCAGGGTAAAATTCCTTTGTCCACTCAATCGCAAGCCTGTAGCATAAAGACATAGTAGGTTTTTTTTCGTCAAGCCAGTTCCAAAGAAAATTATCCCATACGGGTTCAGGAATTGAACTTTTTCCCCTGTTCCATGAATTATGTTTGCCTAATATGCCGTAATAATCATTATTCTTATATGCTGACCACTTCCGGTAAAGTATATCCGTGCTTATTTTTATATTGTCATATTTAAGCCGGCACTCACCTATGAAATTCCTGTCAAATTCGCATTTACTGTCATATTTTGAACGCCTTGCCTGCCATTCTTTCAGAAGTCCACACCAGAAATTAAGTTCTATGCGTTCATCGGCTGAAAGTTCCTCAATGCTTACTGCTGTTTTTTCAGGAATGCCGGTACATTTTGTCTGTCTGCCGTAATATCTGACCTGTAATTCCTCCGGCAGTTCCGTGACCGGTATCATATAACATGGCTTTTTATTTTGTGGGTGTGGTTGAATTTCTGTTTTTATTTTTCCCTGACTGCAAAGTTTCCTGATATATCGTACAGAACATTCCTTTAATTCCGCCACTTCCTTTATTGTCAGATAATTCAAAATTCCCACTCCTTTCTACCGGAAATATCTATTGTTTGGTATGTCTTTTTCGTCTGAATCAAGTAAAAGATAATCAATGCTTATCCTCAATGCTGTGGCAATATTGATAATCATATTCATTGATGGATTGAAATTCCCACGTTCCAGCCGTGAAATATACGGCTGTGTAGTATGTATCTTATTTGCCAGTTCCGCCTGTGTGCAGTCAAGCTCCTCACGGCGTAATCTTACTTTCTGTCCGAATGTCATAAAAAAATAACTCCTTTCTGTTTACTTTTTGCGTTTTGTGTGTTAAAATTATAATAAGGCTATTTATGCCCACTGGTATTACCATTATTAATATTATAATTCTGAATTTAGAATTTGTCAATATCTTTTTGTTCTAAAATCAGAATTTTGTCGTTTTGTAGAATTTTTTATCTAAATATTTTATGTGAGGTGTTTATAATGTCAAGAAAATTATCAGACTCAGATAATTATAATTTCATATTCAATAATATAGTAAACCTGTGCCGTAAAAACGGTACTTCTGTGACAAATCTTGCTAGAATGTTCACGCAAAGCAGTTCCCACGTTGAAAGGTGGAAAAACGGAACTATAAGCCCTGATGTTCTTATCAGTATAGCTGAATATTTCGGTGTTTCCCTTGACTATCTCATGACAGGCAAGGAGACAACAAAGCTTACACAAAATGAACAGGAATTACTTTCAGTTTTTCATAATTTCGATGACCGCGAGCAAATCAAAATCATAGGAAGAATTGAAGAATGCCTTGACCTGAAAAACCGGAAAGAACATATCGGGATTCAGGTAGCAAGAACCACGGACGGTATACCAGTAAGACAGGAGGTTACCCCCGAAATACTCGAAACTATAAAGAATCTGCCAGAAGACACCGATTATTAATTATAGTAAAAACACCTCTGAGACGTTAAAATAACTCTTGGAGGTGCTTATTTTGAAATATGATATTTACAAAAATGCAAGAGATGCAAGCTGGAAATTCCTTATTAAATATGGTGTTTCCAGTTTTCCTGTTAATTTGAAACCAATTGTTTCGGAAATGGGAATAACAGTAAGAAAGGACATAATTGGTCTGCTATCTGAAAATGAACTCGGAAGAGTTGTCAATGCACAGGGAGATTTACATATTATATTGCGTGATACAACCACTCAGCAGAAACGCTATACTATTGCCCACGAAATCGGACATATTGTTCTCGGACATACTGAAATTTCATTCAATCCATATCTTGACGAATATGCCGCTGAACGCTTTGCCATAGGCATACTTGCACCAGCGTGCGTACTGTGGGGGCTTGACATTCATTCTGCTGAAGATATAGCCAAAATCTGCAATATATCATTGTCTTCTGCTAAAATAAGAGCTGAAAGAATGGCTGTACTCTATAAGCGGAATAAATTCCTTACATCGCCACTTGAAAGACAGGTATTTGAGCAGTTTTCGGACTTCATAAAAAAGAACAGAAAATAAATTTAAATTTTTTAAAAAATAAAAAATTTATTTTATGGGAGTGTTTATTTTATATTTTTACGATAACATTTTTAACTATAAATTGCTTTTAAACTAACTTTTTGTAATAATAAAAAACCACCCTATTCGAAAGAGTGATTTTTTTGGATTTCGTATGTGATTTTTTTGGATTTGGTATGTGATTATTACATTCCACGACGGGAATTTTTATGTTGTTTTTTCACCTCATACATTTTTTCGTCAGCCTGCTTGATAACGCTGTACAGGGTGGTATTTTCATCAGCTGTAATAATGATACTGCCGACACTTGCGGAGAGAGTATACGGCTTTTTAATGATATTATTCATGGCATCTATTTTTGAATTGAAACGACGTTTAAATGCCTCATCATCGCCGTCTGCAACATCAGCAGTAAAAACTATAAACTCATCACCGCCGAACCTTGCACATATACCGTTCATGCAACTATCCTGAATAACACCGGCAAGGCGTTGTATAGCAAAATCCCCCTCATTGTGACCGTAATTGTCATTAATGAATTTAAGACCGTCCATGTCAATGAAAGTAATCATGATAGTTTCATTTCGCTCAGCACACTCCCTGAATTTTACATCAACAAGATTTATAAAACCATTTCTGTTGTAGATATTGCACATAGGGTCAATGACATAAAGCCTGTTGAGTTCGTCCATAGCCTTATTGAGATGTATAAGCTTACGGACGTTTTCAAGTGAATTGCTTAAATTCATTGTAAGACTATGACATAAAAGGCTGTATATCGGAAAATCGCTGTTAGTTATGATATAATATCCTAAACATCTTTCACGGAAATGCAATGGCAGAAAATAATTAATATTTCCGCCTTTTTTTATAGGTTCAGGGAACATATTTCGGCTGGGGAAATATCCGCAAGAACGCCTTTCACCGTTATTCCATATAAGCGGAGCTGTCATATAGCTGGAATAGCTTTTGGTCTCTTCAACCATGGATATATCTGAAATAACAGTATCCTGCCAGTTTTCAGTAAGGCACAGGCTGAATTTTTCACAGCCGAGTTCCTCAACAAATTTACTGAGAACGTCCATTGTTTCGTCAACCCGTTCAGTTTCAGCAAGTCCGGCAATAAGCCTGTTCAGCATACCTATACCGGAATTGAAATTTTCTATTTTCTGGTATGTACTTTTTTTATATTTGCTGAAATCCTCATTGTTCTGTATTTTACAGCCACAACTTTCTGCAAAAACGGGGTGTGAATCAAGCTGTATATTTTTCGGAGGATTTCCACCATTTAATATTTCCATGATAACTTCAACGGATTTATAACCCATTTCTTCAAGTGGTCTGTCAACAGAAGTAAGCACCGGACTGAAATTCCGTGCATTATATATATTGTCAAATCCGGTTACAATAACATCATCAGGCACTTTATATCCGGCTTTTTCAAGTGCTGAAATAGCAGTAAGTGCCATAGCATCATTTGCACATATAAAAGCGTCCGGCAGAGACAATCCCGACTGTAGAAATTCTTCTATAGCCTGTCTGCCGTCCTGTGTTCTAAACTCACCAAAGAATATTCTTTCATTTTCAACCGTGAGATTATGTTCTTTCATGACATTCATAAAAGCATTATAGCGGTCTGTTGCCTCCGGATTTGAGAGAGGACCTGAAATGAAATTTATAGTTTTTGCATTATGCACTTCAATGACGTGTTTCACAATATCTGTCATAGCGGAACTATTATTTATGCTTATGTTATAAAGCTCCGGATAATCGGCACAATCGAAAACAACCGCCGGTATGCCGGAAGCAGTTACACGCTTTATAATGTATTCTTTTGTTTCAGCGTCGCATATTGTATTTGTCATAAGAATTGCACCATCAAAAGCATTGAAATTTATCAGGTTGTAGATACTGTATTCGCCCATATCAAAACGCTTGCTTTTCAGCATACCGCCGTGTGCGGCAAAATACGAAATCTCTATATTACCGTTGACAAACTCACCCTGCATCATACCACCGTAAGAGGCAAAACAAGATACATTTATATTGCATTCATGGGTATACTTGTTTATGCCAGTAATGATATTATTCTGGTATTCCTCATCAATTCCAGCTGCTACAACAGCAATATGTATAATTTTTTCATTATTCATTTTATTCACCATTTTCATAGGATTTTCGGACTTATTTAAATCTATTTTAACATTATTTAAACGGAATTTAAAGTATATTTTCAAAAATCGTCAATACGCACAATAAATATATCATCAATTTGTATAGTATGCTGAATTTAAGAAAAATATCGTCTTTTCAGTTTTTTAAAATCACTTGTTTATAAAAGGAGGTTTTAATTATGAAAAAAATAATATTAATCACAACTTTGTTATTATGTTGTGTTTCGTGCAGTAACCAGAAAAACACATCCGAAACAGAAAATATTCCTGATACTCCCAAATCATACACAGCCGAAAAGTTAAGTGATATTGCATATAAAAAAGAAGCTGTCGGACTTCCGGACGGTCTTAATCAGATTTATTGTTTCAATTCCTACAATTCCGGAAATAATTATTTCATTCTTGGAGCAGGTTTGACTGTTCCGGAGTTCTGGACGACAGACAGGAATTTACAGAACTTTGAAAAAATAGAAATCCCCGATTTTGACATAGGTGTATCATACAATATGGACGTTGCCGAAAATGGTACAATCATTGAGTTTTTCGCCGATGCCGACTATGGAGATTTGCCCGACCCCGACCCTTATTCACCGGACTACAATGAAGCAAAATATGATTCTGTCGCCGAATATAGCTTTAAAATAAATACATACTCCACGGACGGCAAACTTCTTACGTCGGTGACTGTAGGAGAGTTTCCGGAAACTCCCGACAAATCAACCATAATTGAAGAAATTGTTTCCGATGGCAATTTACTTATTGCAAGCGTAAACGGAACTTATTATACATTCAAAACAGATGGTTCATACATCGGGGAATTTACCGCAGATGATGGGACTGTTGAGGCAATCGGACATAACAGAGACGGCTCACTTGTGTGTGCGGTAAGCACGGACGACGATAAATTACAGATACGTCCGGTAAATTCCGGCGGAAAAACTGAAAAATCTTCCGTGACGTATGATTTCAGCGAAAGCATTCAGGATAATATAACTGCCGGTACTGGTGACTATTCAATGTTTATCCGGTCAAGAAGTACAATTTACGGCATACGCTCCGAAAATTCCGCCATTGAACCGCTTTTCAGTATAAACTATTCCGGTCTTGGTTCGGACAATATACAAGGTTTCGTTATGGGCGATGACGGAAGATTTTCAGTTATTGAAAACAAGTACAGTGATTTCAGCGTTAAATTCAGAACGTATACTCAATGTAGTCGTGAAGAATATGAAAGTATACCGCATATAACTGTAGGTGCAAAATACGAAGATTATATACTTAAAGAATATATTGATACTTTCAACGATACACACGACGATATGCAGGTTGATATTAAACTTTACGAGAACGACTACAACGGTGAGCAGGCAAACTTAATAGGCGACGAGACTTTCGCTAAGGATATGCTTGACGGTAATCTTCCGGACGTTCTCTTAATGGAAGACACAAGCGGTAATTTCGGCTCTGCAAACCTTTACAAACAAGGAGTATTATGCGATTTGTACAGCTTTATCGATAGCGACGAAAATCTTTCCCGTGACAGTTTTATTCCGAATGTAATGAAAGCTCTTGAAATTGATGACGGTCTGTATGTTCTGCCTAATGTATTCAGTCTGGAGATACCCTATACCGCAAAGGAAAAGTTTGTCAAAGATGTTGAAACGTGGGATTTCAATTCCTATATGGATATTGTCGAAAACCTCCCTGACGGCATGGGCATTGAATGGTGGGAAAATTCAACGGACGGCGTTTATGATACAAAGTACAGGCGTGCAAACTGTTATAACTGGGCAAACTGGGCAGACTTTGAAAATAATACCTGTGATTTCAATAACGACGAATTTATTCGCTACCTCAACTACTGCAACGGTGCGGAGGTTATTGACGTTGAACCTGAATACATTGACCCTGATGACTGGACTCCCCCGACAGATGAAGAATCGGCTTATATGTTCAAAATGCAACAGAGACAATTTATTGATGACCTTGCACTTTTCAATAATGCATATATAACTGGTTATCAGTCTTATCTGTATCTTACACAAGGTGAGTTCGGTGGCGAACCTATAAGAATTTTAGGTGAAATTGGCAACAATAATACTCCGGTAATTCTTGAATTTGGCGGAGTAAACGGCTACTCCATAACGACGACTTCCGACAAAAAGGAACTTGCATGGGATTTTATAAGCAGTATGATAAGCGACGAATACTATAAAGACTATAAATCCGGTAATGGTTTCTTTGGTTTTCCGGTAACAAAAAGCGGACTTGAAATCAAGGCGGAATTTGATAAGCAACCACAAAGCAACAAATATGATGAGGGATTTGAAGATTATACGGGTTATATATATTATTACGGTGATGGCGACAATCCCTCAAAAATTGGCTATGTTGACGACGAAATTATTTCAGCAGTCAATGGACTTATTGAAAAAGCTGTCCTACCGAAAAAGGGCATATATCCAGGGGAAGATTTCTATAATATCGCATATGAGGAATTTGACCGTTTCTTTAACGGACAGACTTCCGCTGAACAGTGTGCGGAAACCATGCAGAGCAGACTTTCAGTTTATCTTTCCGAAAACGAATAACAAAAAAGGGACGTTTTTTACGTCCCTTAATTTTCTTGGTTATTGCTTGTGAAATCCGATAATCTTTACCATTGCGACAGGTGTTCCGATGTCGTCTGTAACGCTTACGTTATAACAACAAGTGGAACGTCCATTTTTTATAAGCTGAGTTTCGGCAATAATTTTACTGCTTTTCGGCACACCTATGAAAGATATATCCGAATTTATCGAAACTGTACCGGCTTTTTGCCAGTTGGAAGCTACCGCAAATGCAAAGTCTGCAAGAGTGAAATAAACTCCGCCCATTACTCCGCCGACTGCATTTTTATGATGTTCATTTATCGTGAGACTTACTTTAGCATAATGGTCGCCGATTTCGTCAATGACCGCACCGGTTTCGGTAGCATAACGGTCATTTTTAAACATCTCACGGACTTTTTCAATATCGTTCGTCATATCAACATACTCATATCATAAAGACCGGCGGGCTGGTCTTTGAGGAATACAGCGGCATTTATTGAACCCTCTGCAAAGACGGTCTTTGAGGCGGCTGAATGAGAGAGAGTTATAACTTCGTCGTGACCGGCAAAAATAACATCATGTTCGCCCACGATAGTACCACCTCTTATAGCGTGCATACCGATTTCAGATTTTTCACGTTTCTGTCTACGTGAATGTCTGTCATAAACATAGTGCTTTGAATTATCGAGAGTTTCATTTATGGCATTGGCAAGCATAATAGCAGTACCCGACGGTGCGTCAATTTTCTGATTATGGTGCTTTTCGACTATCTCAATATCAAACTGATTTCCGAGAACTTTTGTGGCTTTTTTGGCGAGTTCCACAAGAAGATTTATTCCGAGTGACATATTGAAAGTAAAAAATACCGGTATCTGCTGTGAGGCAGATTTGATTTTCTGAATTTGTTCATCACTGTAACCCGTTGAGGCAACAACAATTGGTGTACCTGTTGTGAGACAATATTCAAGAAGTCCATCAAGTGATGCCGGATTTGAAAAATCTATGATTACGTCCGGTTTTACAGATAATTCAGATGGCTTTGCAACTATCGGGAAATCCGCATATTGTTCAGTGTAGAGGTCAATTCCTGCCACAACTGTACAGTCTTCGCGTTCTTTAATGCAGTTATAAATGGTCTTGCCCATTTTGCCGTTTGCACCGCATATGGCTATATTTGTCATTTTAAACACTTCCTTTATTTAATTTATAATGCTGAATTTATAATTAAAATAATTCAGAATTATGCATTATTAATTATTCATTAATCTGATTTCGCTTTTCAGTTCCTGAAACAACAAACGCTGATATAATAAGCAGTTCGGGTAGTGTAAAGAAAAATAAATAGTCTATGCCCTCATTGTTCAAAGCTCCATATAGCATAACCACGGCAGGCAGAAGCATTGTAATTCCTGAAATCAGACAGAGTACAAATTTATATTTTTTTACCAACAGTGCGGAAAAATTCAGGAGGTATACAGGCGGAATAACCCAATAAAATAAATCAATTATCGAACCTGCTCCGGCATGACCCTCTATCTTGTCCGGAGTTTTTCCCGAATAAGTGAATATCTTTATCATATCACTGTTCACATTTTTTCCGAAAAACGCCGTAATAACTGGAATAATCATGGAGGACAAAAGAATAATTTCAGGTATTCCGAAAAACTTTTTATTTTTCATATTATTTAATCAGATTGTGCTTTTCAAGAGCAAACCTTAAAACTGCTTTATGTTCTTCAGACATATCACATAACGGCATTCTGCATGAACCAACTTCAACGCCCGTCATATTGACAGCCTCTTTAACAGGGATAGGATTTACTTCAATGAAAAGTGCATTGATTAAATCAAGATATTCAAGCTGAAGTTTTGTTGCCTCTGCAAAGTTATTTTCAACACAATACTGTACCATGTCATGAACCTGTTTCGGAATAACGTGTGATGCAACGGAAATAACGCCCTTTGCACCGAGTGACATTAACGGCACTATCATATCGTCGTTACCACTGTAAACATCAATTACATCACCGCATTCAGCGAGGAGTTTAGCACAGTAACTTATATTTCCGCTTGCCTCCTTGACAGCAACAATATTCTTATGCTTAGCAAGTTCTTTAATAGTGCTTATGTCAAAACCCATGCCGGTACGTCCGGGGATATTATAAAGCACTATCGGGATATTTACGGCATCTGCAATAGCCGTAAAGTGCATGATAAGACCTTTCTGTGTGGTCTTGTTGTAGTATGGGGTTACAAGCAGAAGTGCATCTGCACCGACTGCCTCCGCCTCCTTTGAGAGTTCAATGGCATAACGTGTATCGTTGCTTCCCGTACCGGCTATAACCGGAACTCTTCCGGCAGTTTTTTCGACGGCATACTTAATGCAATTGAGGTGTTCCTCGTCGGTCATAGTTGAGGCTTCGCCGGTAGTACCGCAAATAATAATTGCGTCCGTGCTGTTTGAAATTTGATAATCAATCATTTCACCTAAACGGTCATAATTCACTGACCCGTCATTATTGAACGGTGTAATAATTGCAATACCAGCTCCAGTAAAAATTGTATTTTTCATATAAAAAAACGCTCCTTTGCCGTTATTAAAAGTCTATATCTTCAATACTGCTGATTTTCCATGGATTAGAGATTATCTTTTTAATCGGGTCATTCGGTATTTCTTTTTCCAGTTTGATTGTAAGAGTTCCGTCAATGTCAAAAGTTCCGTCATACTCAAAATCCACTTCCACAAAACAGTTATCGCCGTTCTGTTTAATGGATTCAAGTTCCCATTCAATCGTATACAGATACTGCACGATAAAATTCATAAATTTTTCATTTGATACATCACCGGTAAAAAGATTTAAAACTGATTCAGTTTTTTTGACATTCTTCATAGCTTTTTTCATATCTCCGGTGAGATAGCCCGAAACATCACCGCTTTTGCTTGCCGTATCCGCAAGCCTCATAAGCATGAATTTCGGTGTATGAGTATAATAAACTCCTCCGAAAAAAAGAATAGCAACTACCAGTATTTTAATAAATGTATTTTTCATATTATAATCCCTGTTATTTTAAATATCTTTTATATTTAAGGTATATACTTCCCATTGAGTCTCACGGTTCATGCCGTGCGACTCATAAAAACCCGCTGACTTTTCATTCCATTCAGCACATTTCAGTTCAAGCTGTTCGCAGTCATTTGAAACGGCGATTTCCTTAGCTTTTGCAAGTAGTTGACCGCCTATTCCGCAACCTCTGCAACTTTCACGGACGTATAAATCCTCAATATACAATATTTTTCTTCCTGAAAAAGTTGTATACTTATAGAATATATTCATTACACCGACCGGCTCACTGTCTACGTATGCAATAAAACTAATCAGCACACCCGTTTCAACAAGTTCACTGAAACGTTCCTGTGTCATTGTGAAAATATCCAGTGCATTGTGATATTCCATAAGTTCACGGGTAAGCACATAAGCCGTTGGAATTTCAGACTGTGAAATGCTTTTTATTTCAATCTGCATCAGTCAAAATAGCCCTTAGCTGCGAGCAATTCAGCAAGAAGTACACCACCACCGGCTGCACCTCTCAATGTATTATGTGAAAGACATACAAATTTATAATCATACTGTGTATCTTCACGGAGACGACCTGTTGAAACTGCCATGCCGTTTTCAAGATTTCTGTCAAGTTTTGCCTGTGGTCTGTTGTCGTCCTCAAAGTAGTGGATAAACTGCTTAGGTGCTGACGGCAATTCAAGCTCCTGAGGTACTCCCTTGAAATCTGCCCATAATTTTAAAATTTCTTCTTTGGTGGGTTTCTGTTCAAAACTTACAAATACAGCGGCTGTATGACCGTCTGAAACAGGCACACGGAGGCATTGTGTAGTAATTGACGGAGTTTCAGCCTTGACAATTTCATTTCCCTGAATAGTACCCCATACTTTAAGCGGTTCTTGTTCGGATTTTTCTTCCTCACCGCCGATATATGGAATAAGATTATCAACCATTTCAGGCCATGTTTCAAAGTTCTTTCCTGCTCCGGAAATAGCCTGATAAGTACAAGCCAGAACGTTCTTAAGACCGAACTTTCTAAGCGGGTGAAGTGCTGGCACATAACTTTGAATTGAACAGTTTGACTTTACAGCGATAAATCCCCTCTTAGTGCCTAAACGTTCTCTTTGTGACTTGATAATTTCTATATGTTCAGGATTGATTTCCGGAACTACCATAGGAACGTCCGGAGTAAATCTATGTGCTGAATTATTTGAAACTATCGGACATTCTGCCTTAGCGTAAGCTTCTTCAAGAGCTTTAATTTCGTCTTTTTTCATATCGACTGCACAGAAACAGAAATCAACCATTCCTGCAATTTTTTCGATGTCTGCTGTTGCGTCAAGCAGTACCATATCTTTCATGGATTCCGGCATGGGAACAGCCATTTTCCAGCGGTTGCCTGCGACTTCCTCGTAAGTCTTGCCTGCACTTCTCGGTGATGCCGCAAGAACCTTTACATTAAACCACGGGTGGTTTTCAAGCAGAGTTGCAAATCTCTGTCCTACCATACCCGTTGCACCTATGATACCAACGTTATACTGTTTCATAAAAAACATCTCCTTGTAAATTTTTACAAAAATAATAAAAACCTGTTGCAAACAGGCTCATCATACGTTATAATAGAAATACCGGCATATAAAAATTCATATGCGATAGCCCTCCATCATTGTATGATGACAGTCAAAAACCTGTTAAGCCAGTGACCAGAACTGAATTTACCAGAAACAGTTCTTCGGCGGTCTCACCTTTCGCTGAATATCATTGGACTGGTTATCCGATATTCAGGTACTATTTTTAACCGCACCTCTACCTTGTCTATAATAATATCACGTTCAAATTATTATGTCAAGAGTTTTTGAAAATTTTTTAAAAGGAGAATGAATATGTGGAACTGGGAAAGAATACTTTTCTGCAAGATAAGCTACATGAACTGGTATAAGGGAATAGACAACGGCGAAGGATACAAAAAAGATATACCATACAGCAAAAACGCTTATACAATGCGGACAGGTCATGCCGGTGAAGAGTATAATTTCAAGATACAAAGTTTGCATGGCAATGAAGCCTGTTTCGGATTTGTTGAAACAAAATCAACAAATGGTAAAGAAGCCAATCAAATTCACATTGAAAATATCATTGGCTGTAAAGACCTTAAAGGTGAAGTCATGGTGGATGATGTGCTTGTCGTATGGTTTGCACCTAATCCGAGTGAAAAAAATTCCATATCTGTTGTAGGTTGGTATAAGAAAGCTGTTGTATTCCGTGAATATCAGCCCTTTGATAACATTAAATATGATGTCAATATACTTGCATGGGCAGAGGATTGTGTTCTTCTTCCAGACGGTAAAAGACGGAGATGGCAATGGAAAATCCCGAAAACTTTTAATTTTGGAGAGGCTCATGTACGTTATCCAAAACCCGAAGATAAAGAATATATCAGCAGGCTTATAGACAATATACATAACTATGATGGCGATAACTGGCTTTACAGATATCCCGATAAAATAAAAGGAGAGTAAAATGTTTAAACTTATAAAAAACGATAATAAAGCACGTCGTGGAACATTTGAAACAGTTCATGGAACTTTTCAGACACCATGTTTCATGAATGTAG
The DNA here is from genome assembly GCA_947176345.1 of uncultured Ruminococcus sp. GTDB lineage: Bacteria > Bacillota > Clostridia > Oscillospirales > Ruminococcaceae > Ruminococcus. The sequence continues at coordinate 20,269 of CAMWQI010000006.1, read as the reverse complement.
GAACTGCCGCCGCTATAAAGGGCGGTATATCGTCCGTTGATTTGCAAGACCTGAAAACTCAGGTTGAATTATGCAATACATATCATCTGCACTTGCGTCCGACAGATAAAGTCATAAAACAAATGGGTGGTCTGCACAAGTTCATGAACTGGGACAAGCCTATACTTACCGACAGTGGCGGATTTCAGGTTTTTTCGCTTGCAAAACTCCGCAAGATAAAAGAAGAGGGTGTTTATTTTGCGTCGCATATTGACGGTCACAGAATTTTCATGGGTCCTGAGGAAAGTATGCAGATACAGTCTAATTTAGGCTCTACTATTGCTATGGCTTTCGATGAATGCATTGAAAATCCGTCACCATATAAATATGTTGCCAACTCCATAGAACGCACTACACGGTGGCTTTACCGCTGTAAAGAGGAAATGGCACGTCTGAACAGTCTGCCTGATACTATAAACAAACACCAAATGCTTTTCGGAATAAATCAGGGTTCGACATTTGATGATTTACGCATAAAGCACATGGAAGACATTGCTAAACTTGACCTTGACGGCTATGCTATCGGCGGACTTGCCGTCGGTGAGGAAACTTCCGAAATGTACCGCATTATTGATGTTGTAGAGCCATATATGCCCGTAAACAAACCACGTTACTTAATGGGAGTGGGTACTCCATCAAATATCATTGAGGCGGTTGCAAGGGGTGTTGATATGTTCGATTGCGTTATGCCCAGCAGAAATGCCCGTCATGCAACTGTCTTCACGTGGAGAGGTATAATGCATTTAGGAAACAAATGTTACGAAACAGACCCCCGACCCGTTGATGAACAGTGCGACTGTCCGACCTGCCGTAACTTTTCACGTGCGTATGTACGACATCTTTTCAAGGCTAATGAACAGCTTGCCGGAAGACTTGCTGTACAGCACAATCTTTACTTTTATAATACTCTCACTGAAAAAATCCGTGAGGCTATAGACAACAACGAATTTGAGAATTTCAGGAATAAATATTCTGGACTTCTTGCAACAAGAATTTAAGGGGGATTTTTTATGGAACTTTCAGTTTTTTTCAAAAGCGTAATTGATGCAGACAATTCTGCTATTGTTTTATGCGATATAAATCATACTATAATATATATGAACCCGTCTGCTGTTGAAAGATACAGCAAATGGGGTGGTGAGGAACTGATAGGACATTCACTTCTTGCGTGTCACAACGAAGAATCAAACAGCATTATAAGAATGGTTGTTTTGTGGTTCGGGGAGAACAAAAATAACAACAGAGTTTTTACATTACACAACGAAAAGGAAAACAAAGATGTATATATGATTGCTTTACGTGACGATACCGGAAATCTTATCGGCTATTATGAAAAACACGAATATCGTAATCCTGAAACTTCACCACGCTACAATATGGACTGATGAAAACTGAACTTAAAAATATATGCTGTTTAGTAAAAGATAAAATTTCCGTCAGTGAGATTACACCGGATAATTATATTTCAACTGAAAATATGTTACCGAATAAATGCGGAATTACTGCACCATCTTCTTTTCCGGCTGGTGTAAAATGTACAGCATATCAGAAAGATGATGTACTTGTTTCAAATATAAGACCGTATTTCCGAAAAATATGGTTTTCCGGAAATAGTGGTGGCTGTTCAAATGATGTGCTTGTTTTCAGGGCTAAAAGCGGAATATCCCCTGAATTTCTGTACTACACACTTGCCGACGACAGATTTTTTGACTATGCAATGAAAACTTCAAAAGGCACTAAAATGCCACGTGGTGACAAAAAAGCTATTATGGAATACATTGTGAATGTTCTTGATTATGAAACACAGAAAAAAACCGGTTATTTACTGCGTCTGCTTGACATGAAAATAGAACTCAATAACCGTATAAATAAAAATTTAGAGGAGCAGGCACAGACTATTTTTAAAAGCTGGTTTGTGAATTTTGAGCCGTTCGGCGGAGTTATGCCTGATAACTGGCAAAAAACAACATTAGGTACAATAACCAATATATATAGTGGAAAAAGACCAAAAAAGAAACTTTCTGAAACAACTTCTGAATTTTGTTTTCCTTTAGTGGGAGCAACCTCTGTCATGGGATATACAAATGAATATAATCATAACAATAAAATTCTTGTAATTGGACGTGTAGGAACTCATGGAGTAGTTCAAAGATTTAATTGTCCATGTTGGACTTCTGACAATACACTTGTTATAGAAAGTAAATATTATGAGTTTGTATACCAAATATTACAACTTATTGATTATAAAAATATGAACTGCGGTTCTACACAGCCATTGATTACTCAAAGTGACTTAAAAAAAGTATCTATTATTTTACCTACTGAAAATTATCTTGCAAAATTTGAAAAAATCTCGAACAATCTAATGTGTAAATTTGACTATAATAAAAAAGAAAATCAACGTCTTTCTGCTCTCCGTGATATTCTTATTCCAAAACTTATAAACGGAGAAACAGATATATTTAAAATTTAGAAAGAGAGAGATAATATGGAACTTTTAAAATCCGATTTTTACTATGATTTGCCAGAGGAACTTATTGCGCAGACTCCGGTTGAACCCCGAAACTCCTCACGAATGATGTGTGTAAACCGTCAGACAGGTGCGGTTGAACACGACCATTTCTATAATTTATGCAGTCATCTGAAAAAGGGTGATTTGCTTGTAATGAACGACTCACGGGTTATTCCGGCAAGACTGTACGGTGAAAAAATCGAAAATCATACTTTCATTGAATTTCTGCTACTCGAACAGAAAGGCGACAAGCTATGGGAAATAATCTGCCGTCCGGCAAAAAAAGCTAAAAAAGGTGTTAAATTTTCATTTGGTGATGGTCGGCTTATTGCAGAAGTTATCGAGGCTAAGGACGACGGAAACAGAATTGTCAAATTTGAGTGTGAGGGAAATTTCTTTACTGCTCTCGAAGATGTCGGACAAATGCCGTTACCGCCATACATAACCGAAAAACTCGAAAACAAAGAACGTTATCAGACCGTATATTCCCGTGAACTCGGTTCAGCAGCTGCACCCACAGCCGGACTTCATTTCACACCCGAAATGATTGACGAACTACACGCAAAAGGCATAAAAACAGCTTTTGTCACACTACACGTCGGACTGGGAACTTTCCGTCCCGTAAAAGAGGATAACGTCCTCAACCACAAAATGCACAGCGAACATTATTACTTGCCACAGGAAACAGCCGATTTAATCAACGAAACAAAGAAAAATGGCGGACGTGTTATAGCAGTAGGCACTACCGCTTGCCGTACCCTTGAAAGCGTTGCGACTTTCTACAATGAAATTTCCGCACATGAGGGCTATACTGATATTTTCATTTATCCGTCGTATAAATTCAAGTGCATTGATGGACTGATTACTAATTTCCACCTGCCCGAAAGTACTTTAATTATGCTTGTATCGGCATTTATGGGCTATGATAATACCATGAACGCTTATAAAATAGCCGTTGACGAAAAGTACAGATTTTTCAGTTTTGGTGACTGTATGTGTATTCTATAAGGAGGTATTTTTCCATGATTGCTATTTTTGACCTTGACGGTACACTTGCCGATACTCTCTATGACCTTGCCGATGCTACTAATTACGGACTTGAAAAAATGGGTTATCCGGTACACCCGTATGAAAGTTACAAGCAGTTTGTCGGAAACGGTGTACAGAAACTTTGCTATCGTGCGTTGCCGGACGACAAAAAAGACGATACCGGAAAACTTCTTGAAATTTTCAGTGAATATTATGGAATGCATTTCCTTGATAAAACAAAACTCTATTCAGGTATGAAAAAAACTCTTGATACTCTCAGGGAAAATGATGTAATTCTTGCCGTTGCAACGAACAAACCACAAAATTTTGCAATAAAAATTATTGATAAATTATTGCCGGAATTTGATTTTGTGAAAGTTTTAGGTGGCTGTGCGGAACGTCCGAAAAAACCCGATACTGCCATTATAAATGAAATTATTTCAGATTTTCCGGAAGAGGAAAATATTTTCATGATTGGCGACAGTAATGTAGATATTCAGACCGCAAAAAATGCCGGAATACGTTCGATAGGGTGTGTATGGGGATTTCGTGGCGTTGAGGAACTCACCAGAGCTGGTGCGGACTTCATAGCTGAAAATCCGGCGGACATAGCAGAATTTATTCTCAAATGAAAATACTTGTTATTGCCGATGAAGAAAGTCGTTCGCTATGGGATTTCTGGGACAAGTCCAAAACCGACGGCATAGACTTAATACTTTCGTGTGGTGACCTGAACGCCGAATATCTTTCATTTCTTGCCACTATGGCTAATGTTGATGTTCTGTATGTTCATGGCAATCACGACGACAGCTATCTTAAAAAAGCCCCTAAAGGCTGTATCTGCGTTGACGACAAAATTATTAACTATAATGGAATAAGAATTTTCGGGTTAGGTGGTTCAATTCGTTACGGAAACGGATATTTTCAGTATACTGAAAAGGAAATGAAACACCGTATCAGAAAACGCCGTTTAAGTCTGATTAAAAACAGGGGATTTGATATTCTTTTAACTCATTCTCCTGCCCGAAATTTAAATGATATGGAGGATTACGCCCATAGAGGCTTTGAGTGCTTTAATACACTTATAGAAAAATACCAGCCGAAATTTTTCATACATGGTCATGTACACCAGAATTACGGAAATTTTACACACACTCAGAAATTCGGTGAAACAACTGTTGTAAATGCTTTTGAAAAATACATAATTGAAATATGAAAGGAATATCATGCAGAACAGTTTAAGTAAAGATTTCTGGGAAAATTTCAGTTTTTCCGGAAATGTCACCTACTCCGAAACATATCTTGATGAGGATATGTTGCAAGTTGAATATCCTGAAAATCTCATACTTGATGCCGGCTTTTATGGCGGAACTTTTGTGGTATACATAATATGGGATAATAACTGGCAGTCGCCCGTTGCAGTATATTCATGTAAAAAGATTGAAAACTTTGAAAAAATAATCAATCTTGCAATTGAACAAGTTGAAAAGGAAATTATTCAGAAAAGATTTTCCTATTACGGCAAGCTATGGGAAACAATTGAAATAAATCTAAAGTAACACTCCACATCCAAAAAAATAACACGCGAAATACAAAAAAATATCTCCTCTTTATTCAAGAGGAGAATTTTTTTATATTATTTGCCGATTTTTGCAATTTTAAGCATATTGGTAGTACCTGATACACCAATAGGCACACCGGCTGTAATAGCTACTATATCGCCGTCCTGTACAAGTCCGTGTGATTCTGCCGTCTCAACTGCCGTTGAAAAAAGTTCATCAGTGCTTGTTTTTTCCTCAACAATAAGCGGAATAACTCCCCAGCTCATGTTCATCTGTCGCTGTGCAACCTCACCGGTAGTACAGCATATGATAGGACACAACGGACGGTATTTTGAAATAAGCCTTGCAGTGCCTCCGCCAAGAGATACCGTAATAATAGCCCGTGCGTTCAGGTCATGTGCGGTAGTTACAACGGCGTGTGCGATAGCCTCTGCAATATTGCTGTTTGGCTCTGTACGGCGTGCGGAAAACTCGCCCTTATAGTCAATGTTGTTTTCAGTAGTTTCAGCGATTAAAGCCATAGTTTTTACAACCTCAACCGGATATGCACCGGCGGCTGTCTCACCGGAAAGCATTATAGCACTTGTGCCGTCATATATAGCATTGGCAACGTCTGTTATTTCGGCACGGGTAGGACGTGGATTTGTTATCATTGATTCAAGCATCTGTGTGGCTGTGATAACCTGTTTTCCAGCATTATAGCCCTTATGAATAAGTTCTTTCTGTATAGCCGGAATGCGTTCAAATGGTATTTCAACACCCATGTCGCCACGTGCAACCATTATACCATCAGCCGCTTCTAAAATTTCGTCTATGTTCTCAACACCGTCTGTATTTTCAATTTTTGCGATAATACGAACGTCAAACCAGCCTAAACTATGTGTGAATTTCCTTAAATAATTTATATCAGCGGCAGTGCGGACAAAGCTTGCGGCTATGAAATCAAAGCCCATTTTTGCACCGAACTCAAGGTCATTCATATCGCTTTCGCTGAGATACGGCATTGAAAGTTTTACCCCTGGAACATTTATTCCTTTGTTGTTTGAGAGTGTACCACCATGAATTACACGACAGGTTATTTCATTCTTTGTTACTTTTTCGGCAAGGAGTTCAATAACACCATCATTTATAAGTATTCTTGTGCCTATGCTTACATCACGCGGGAGTTTCTTGAAACTTATACTTCCACGCTGATTATCGCAAAGAACGTCTTCAGTCGTAAGGACATACACATCACCGTCATAGATTTCAACCGGCTTGTTGTCAACGAATTTTCCCAAACGGATTTCAGGACCTTTTGTATCAAGCAGTGTTGCTATAGGCAAATCAAGTTCCTTACGGAGTTTTTCAACCATTCTGAAACGCTTTTCATGTGTTTCATACTCACCATGTGAGAAGTTAAAACGGGCAACATTCATGCCAGCAAGCATGAGTTCACGCATAATATTCTTATCATCAGTTGCTGGTCCTATGGTGCAGACAATTTTTGTTTTTCTCATAAAATTTCTCCTTAAATTAAAATAATTAAAAAACTTAAAGTTTTTTCAGTTTAGCCAGATTAGCCATAATACGCTTAGTTCCGACATTATCAAATGCTATTTCAAGCATAGCATCATTACCCATAGGCTTAGAGGAAATAACAGTCCCCTCCCCGAATACATTATGCTGAACTCTTTCACCGGCTGAATAAGTCTCATGTGCTGAACTTGTCGGTGTAACGGAATGCATTTTATTACGTGCAAGCTGTTGTTGTAAAGTAGACGAATAAACCGCCGTAACAGTATTGTCATTAGTTCTTACCTTACGTCGCATAACAACTGCATTGTCGTGTTTTTCGATAAATTCACTGCCTATTTCACGCATGAAACGTGATGTTATATTCCGCTGTGTCTGCCCGAAAAGCATTCTTTGTGAAGCACTTGTAAGATAAAGATGTTTCTTTGCACGGGTTATAGCAACATAAGCTAAACGACGTTCCTCTTCCAAATCTTCTTCATTGTCTATAGCACTTGAACTCGGAAAAATCCCCTCTTCCATTCCGATAACAAAAACATTTTCATATTCAAGACCTTTTGCGGAATGGACTGTCATAAGAGTGACTTTATCCCCTGAATTATCGTCACGGTCTGCCTCCGTATACAGCACAATATCCTCAAGAAAACCGCTTAGAGTAGGACATAACGATTCATGTTCATATTTAGCGATTGTGGAACGCATTTCATTTATGTATTCAATACGCGTATCAGCATTTTCAAGAGTATGTATGTATTCAAGATAACCTGTTTTTTCAAGCATGAAATCATAAAATTCATCAAGTGGCATTTCGTATGATTGTTCTATAAGTTCCTCAAACATTCCGGCAACGCTTTTAAGTACAGTAGTTTTCTTTGCAAGAGGAGTGTATTCCTCACATCTTTTCATTACACCGAAAGGAGATATATTCAAATCACGGCTTATATCCTCAATAAGTGCAATAGTAGCATCACCAATACTTCGTTTAGGCTCGTTGATAATCCGCTTGAAACGGAGCATATCAAACGGGTTGTTTATGAATGCAAGATAGGCTATAATATCCTTTATTTCCTTGCGGTCATAGAAACGCACACCGCCGTAAATTCTGTATGGTATATCTGCCTGTATAAGTGCCTTTTCTATCGAATTGGACTGTGCGTTCATTCTGTAGAGTACGGCACTATCGGAATATTTTCCGGTACGTGCATAATTATTTTTAATAGTATCAACAACGAATTTTGCTTCGTCGCTTTCGTCAAAAGATTTATACCAGTATACTTTAGAGCCTGTTTCACTGGCTGTCCAAAGGGTTTTAGGCTTACGGTTAGTGTTATTGCTTATGACAGAATTTGCAGAGTCAAGAATATTCTGTGTAGAGCGGTAGTTCTGTTCAAGGCATATTGTAACGGAAGGAAGGAAATCTTTTTCAAAATCAAGTATATTGCTTATATCCGCACCCCTGAAACTGTAAATACTCTGGTCATCATCGCCGACCACAAATATATTCTTTTCCTCACCGGCAAGCAGTGAGACAAGTTTAAACTGTACATGGTTAGTATCCTGATACTCGTCGATAAGAATATATCTGAATCTTTCCTGATATTTTTTAAGAATATCCGGAAATTTTTCAAAAATTTCAACCGTAAGTAACAGTAAATCATCAAAATCAACCGCATTAGCCTGTTTAAGTCTCTCCTGATACGTACTGTAAACGCGTGAAATTATTTTTTTCCTGTAATCTTGACTTGCAAGTACAAGCATACGTTCCGGCGAAATCATTCTGTTTTTTGCGGAACTTATTTCACTTTGCACACTGTTTGCCGAAAACATTTTTTCGGAAATGTCCATTTCATCACGGAGAATAATATTAATAAGTCTCTTGCTGTCGTCGGCATCATATATAGTGAAATCCTTGCCATAACCAAGTGACTCTATTTCAGCCCTTAAAATCCGGACACAAGCCGAATGGAATGTAGAGGCATTTATTTTACTGCCATCATCTCCGAGCATATCAATAAGCCTGTTTTTTAGTTCATTTGATGCTTTATTAGTAAAAGTAATAGCCAGTATATTCCATGGCTTTATGGTGTCAACCGCTATTATGTCCTGAACATCAAGTACAGCGTCGGGGTCATCATCATATTCCCCGTCTGCATAGTCCTTAAGAAATTCAATATCATTCGGACGTGCGTTTCCGGTTTCGTCATAATAAGCATTTCCGAATTTAATCATATTTGCGATACGGTTGACAATAACAGTAGTCTTGCCACTTCCTGCTCCAGCAAGGACAAGCACCGCACCTTTTACATTAAATACCGCCTCCTGCTGCATCGGATTCAAATGGCTGAAATACTTTTTCAGTGCAGCTTTTTTTTGCTTGTAAAAAGAATTATTATTCATAAAAAGTCTCCTACAATTTTATAGTGTTATGGGGAAAAAGTCTGATTATGCAGAAAAAGCCCTGCTGTTATTTCTGATAGCTGTTCATTCCCGATTATTATTATAACATATCTGTCAAGACCTTGCAGACGAATTTATACCATTATCTATTTTATCACAAATTTACCACCATGTCAACGCTGTTTTTTCAAAGTTTTTCAAAAGATTAATATTTAAAAACAATTTACTTTATAATTATAACGGCTGATAAAAAAATTTTACAAAAAATATAAAAAATACTTGACATTTTCTGAAGAATATGCTACAATATTTTACTAAAATTAATTTATGAGGGGGTGTTTTAATGAAAAAACTTTTACAAACTGTTGGCTGTTGTATCTTATCTTTTCTGATTATGTTAATTTCACAGGTTATGGCAAATATCATAAGCAATGTACTTATATTAATGAGATTCCCTACATTTATATGTATAGTAGTTTTTGCGATTCTTTATCCTTTGTTTACATATCTTGGTGTAAAATCCATTATTGCAAAAATATACAACCTTGATTTACAGGAAATAGGAATAAAAAAATTCAGTCTGCGTCCGGTATGGTGTATAACCGCATTGATTTTACCATTGGCTATCCTATCCGCATTTACACTTATAATTGGCACACAGGATTTATTTCCATACGACAACATAACTACATTCATCAATGTAATATCACTTTACTATATATCTGTCGTAATACCTCAGGAAATGATATTATGTTGTGTGATAATCGGAATTATCCGGAAAAATTACAACATAAAATCTGCTGTTATTATTTCGTCGGTAATTTACAGCATAATAAATATTGCAATATCAAACAACCTTAATTCCACCAATATTATTCCGCTTTTTATTACAGGTATTATGGCTGGTATGATGTTCGCACTTGTACTTATTGAAAGCGGTAATTTCTGGAATAATGTTTTAATCAATATATCGGTGGCTATGCTCACAATATCTACAGTAGTAATGGGGATTGATATTAATGATAATAACGCTATTAAATTTTCTGTAATTTCCACAATCGGATATATTATAGTAAGCATTATTGCATTTATTATGATAAAAAGGAAAGGAAATTCAGTATATGACACTATGGGACAGCTTTCTTGAAATGGTATCGGACAAAAATAATCTGACAGATTACAAGACATATTACTCCGCAATAGTAAAATGGACGAAAAAACACATTAAGTTCTTTACATACGACAACAGTTTAGACTTTCTGCTTAATCTTGATATCAATGAATATATCATAGAAAATCCCGGCATATGCCTTGAAACAGAATATGAACGCCTGAAAAAAGAGCACATAAAAAATAACGACAGCGGGCTTGTTTCCATGATGATTATTTATATTCTGCATGAAATGGTTACTATAAAATCAGGTTTTGAGTGTCCGAGATGTAGCGGTGATACAGCTTTTTACATTGCCGAATTTGACAACTCAAATGAAAGAAAATGTGTTTTAATGTGCGAGGAATGCAACTGGTGTCTGAACGAAAACAGCAGTCATATTAAAAAACTTATTCCGGCAAGCATGAATGAACTATGGGAATTACAGATATAAAAAAATTCCCTGAACCTGTTGACAAAATACGCCGGATATGTTATTATTTATGTATATTTCAAAAGCTGTGACGGAAACAAGTATGTTCATTCAACGATTTACAGAGAGTCACCGGACGGTGTGAGGTGATATGACTGAATGTTCTGAAGTAGTTCCTGAGCTTTGGCGGTGAACGGATTTTTATATTCAGTAACCGTCAACGTATTTTCCCACGTTACAGGGAACAGAGTGCAGGAAAGTTTTTCTTTCCTGAAATCAGGTGGTAACACGGATAGTCACTATTCGCCCTGAACCTTTTACGGTTCGGGGATTTTTTGTGTTTTGTCTGTGAAGTTATTTTTTTAAAAAAGGAGTTATTTAAATGTCAAAAGAACTTGCAAAATCCTACAACCCGAAAGATTTTGAAGACAGAATCTACAAGGCATGGAACGACAAAGGCTGTTTCCGTGCAGAAGTCGACCCGAAAAAAACACCCTATACAATAGTTATTCCCCCACCGAACATAACCGGTCAGCTCCATATGGGACACGCCCTTGACGAAACTTTACAGGATATTCTTATCCGCTGGAAAAGAATGTGTGGATATTCTGCATTATGGCTACCAGGTACAGACCACGCCGCTATTGCGACAGAGGCTAAAATCGTTGAGGCTATGCGTAAAGAAGGTGTTACTAAAGAAGACCTCGGACGTGATGGCTTTATGAAATGTGCTTGGAAATGGAAAGAACAATACGGTGGACGTATCGTTGAACAGTTAAAGAAACTCGGTTCTTCATGCGACTGGTCAAGAGAACGTTTCACTATGGACGATGGCTGTTCAAAAGCCGTAAAGGAAGTCTTTGTCAAATATTACAATAAAGGTCTTATATATCGTGGTGAGAGAATAATTAACTGGTGTCCGAAATGCAAGACATCACTTTCAGATGCAGAAGTTACTTTTGAGGAACAGGCTGGACATTTCTGGCACTTACGATACAAAATTAAGGATACAGACAATTATCTTGAATTAGCTACAACACGTCCGGAAACTCTTTTAGGCGATACAGCAGTAGCTGTAAATCCGAAAGACGAAAGATATAAAGATTTAGTCGGAAAAACAGTTATTCTCCCAATAGTTCACAGGGAAATTCCGGTTGTTGCAGACGATTATGTTGAAATGGATTTCGGAACAGGTGTTGTTAAAATTACTCCGGCACACGACCCTAACGACTTTGAAGTAGGTCTAAGACATAATTTACCGGTTATTAACGTAATGAACGACGATGCAACAATTACAGATGATTATCCGGCATATGCTGGTATGGACAGATACGAAGCAAGAAAAGCTATTGTTGCAGACCTTGAAAAAGAGGGGGCATTGGTTGAAATTGAAGACTACAGCCATAATGTAGGTACTTGCTACCGTTGCGGAACTACTGTTGAGCCAAAAGTTTCTACACAGTGGTTCGTAAAAATGAAACCATTGGCACAGCCGGCAATCGACACTGTAAAGAACGGAGATACAAAATTTGTGCCGGAGCGTTTCGATAAAATATATTTCCATTGGCTTGAAAATATCCGTGACTGGTGCATATCCCGTCAGATATGGTGGGGACATCAGATACCGGCTTTCTATTGCGACGAATGTGGTGAAATGGTTGTTACTAAAGAAAATTCATGCAATTGTCCGAAATGCAACAAACCCATGAGACAAGACCCTGATACACTTGACACATGGTTCAGTTCAGCATTATGGCCTTTTTCAACCCTCGGTTTCCCCGAAAAAACAGAGGATTTAGACTACTTCTATCCAACAAATACACTTGTTACCGGATATGACATAATATTCTTCTGGGTAATAAGAATGATGTTCAGCGGACTTGAAAACATGGGAAAAGTTCCATTTGATACAGTTCTTATTCACGGACTTGTGCGTGACTCTCAGGGACGGAAAATGTCCAAATCTCTCGGCAACGGCATTGACCCGTTAGAAGTTATAAACGAATACGGTGCAGACGCACTCCGTTTTATGCTTGCAACTGGTAACTCCCCCGGAAATGATATGCGTTATATCGACGAAAAAGTAAAATCCGCACGTAATTTCGCAAACAAACTCTGGAACGCCTCACGCTTTATAATGATGAATCTTCCGGAAGATTTTGAGTTCACAGGACTGCCCGACGAACTCGAAACAGAAGACAAGTGGCTTATCAATAAATTCAATAATCTTGCAAAAGAAGTAAATGAAAATCTTGATAAATTTGAATTAGGTGTAGCCTCACAGAAACTCTATGACTTTATATGGGACGTTTTCTGTGACTGGTACATTGAATTAACAAAACCACGCATTCAGGCTGGCGGTGAGACTATGGCAAAAGCACAGTCTGTACTTGTATGGGCTATGCAGGGAATGTTGAAATTATTACACCCATTCATGCCGTTCATAACGGAGGAAATATGGCAGGTACTCACAAATGAAAAATCAATGATTATTCTTGAAAACTATCCCATTTATGATAAATCAATTGACTATTCAGCAGAAGAAAAATCTTTTGAAAAAATAATTTCTGCTATAAAAGCCGTAAGAAATACTCGTAGTGAAATGAATGTCCCGCCATCCGTAAAGGCTAAACTTTTCATTGAGACAGCAGAACCAGAATTATTCAACTCATGTGCATTATTCTTTGAAAAGCTTGCATCTGCATCTGCCGTTGAGACAGGCGAAAAATTCGATATTCCGGACTCCGCAAACGCCGTTACAGACTCTGCAAGAATTTTCATTCCTATGGACGAACTCGTTGACAAAGAAAAGGAAATGGCACGTCTTGAAAAGGAAAAGGCTAAAGTACAGAAAGATATTGATTTCCTTAGCGGAAAACTCAATAATCAGGGATTTATTTCAAAAGCCCCCGAAAAACTCATAGAGGCTGAAAAGGCTAAACTTGCTAAGGCAGAAGAAAAAATGGCTAAAATCAATCAGTCTATAGAGGCTTTTAAAAAATAATGCGTGATAAAATAATATCATACGTAAAGGAGAAGTACGCCACAGACCCCGAATATCTGTGGCTGAAAACTCCTGACGCATTTGTTTTAAGAAATCCAAAAAATAAAAAATGGTATGCTTTGGTTATGAGAGTAAAAAAATCCGTACTAATTCCCGATATGACCGGATTTACAGATATAATAAATCTGAAATGCGAACCGCTTACAAGAGAGTGTCTGCTTGCGGAGGGAAAGGCTTTTCCGGCATACCACATGAATAAAAAACTTTGGATTTCTATAATCCTTGATAATAATATTGATTTTAAGATATTATGCAATATCATTGACGAAAGCTATAATATTGTAAACAGGTGATATTATGAGTATATTTATAACTCTGGTTATCGAAACTGAACGGTTGATTTTAAGACCGCTTACTATGAATGATGCACACGCTGTATTTGAATGGACTGGCGATAGTCGTGTTACAGAATATATGATTTATCCATGTCATGAAAATATTGAAGTAACAAAAGAATGGCTCGGCTCTCTTAATAACCTTGAAAATGAGTACACATGGGGATTTGTCCGGAAATCAGACAACAAACTTATCGGTTCGGGCGGTATCAGATTAAGACCGGACGAAAATGTTTGGAGTTTCGGCTATAATCTGAGATACGACTGCTGGGGACAGGGTTATGCAACTGAGGCTTCAAAACGTATGATTGAATATGCCTGCTCCGAACACAATGCCCGTGAATTTGTTGCAGAACACGCCGTTGAAAATACAGCTTCCGGCAGAGTTATACAAAAATGCGGTCTTGTCTTTGAGGGATATTCTAAATATTCCAAATTCGACAACGGCCGTACTTTCAGATGTAAAAAGTACAGAATGATTTTAAAATAAGGAGAGATTTTTTATGATTAAACATATTGTAATGTTCAGATTAAAGGAAACTGATAAATCAGTTTATGAAAACGCTTTAGAGGCTAAAGAACGTTTCAACGACGTTATAGCAAACGTTAAGGAACTCAAAAATGGTAAAATCGTTATCAACTCAAAGGACGCTGACCCGTCCAACTATACAATATCACTTTTATGTGACTTTGAGACCATTGACGACCTTAACGCTTATCAGGTACACCCTGCACACGTTGCTTTCGGAAAATTCATAGGCACTGTAAAAATAGACCGTGCCTGCATTGACTACGAATATTAATCAAATAAAAAAGGAAAATTTTATGAACTGGATTAAAAAAAATTCGCTGGGTATAATTCCGTGCATTGCAATAGCCGGATTGTCTTCATTTTTAGCGACAATAAATATAGGTTATTTTTCACTTGAAATAATCGGAGCACCTGTTTTTGCGATAGTCATAGGCATGATTATAAGCCTTGCCACGCCTGAATTTTTCGCAAATAAAAAACTGAAAGACGGTATAAAATTCACTTCAAAGAAAATACTTCAATGGGCAGTAATAATACTGGGATTTTCGCTTAATTTAAGTACAATTTTAAAAGTAGGCGGAAAAAGTCTTCCGGTAATAATTTCGACTGTATGCATTTCGCTCATAACGGCTTTTGTACTTATGAAAGTCCTGAAAATCAACAAGAAAACCGCTTGTCTTATTGGTGTGGGTTCGTCAATATGCGGAGGTTCTGCAATAGCCGCAACCGCTCCGGTAATTGATGCAGACGATGAGGACGTTGCACAGGCAATTTCTGTTATATTTCTGTTCAATGTTCTTGCGGCACTAATATTCCCACAGTTTGGACACACTATCGGTTTAGGTTCGGAGGGATTCGCTATTTTTGCCGGAACTGCTGTAAATGATACATCATCAGTCACTGCCGCCGCCTCCACAGCGGAGGGAATTTACAGCATTGATGGTATTCTGTCATCTGCCGTAACTGTAAAGCTGACCCGTACACTTGCAATTATCCCGATAACGCTTGCACTGGCTGTATATCGCACAAGAAAAGCCAAAAAATCAGGCGGACAGGCTAATAATTTTTCTATAAAGAAAATTTTTCCGTTTTTCATAATATTCTTTATACTCGCATCTGTAATAACAACTGTTGTAGGAGTAATGCCGGAAAATTCTTTCACGGAATTTTACAATGAAAATTTTGTCTCGTTTGCAAAATGGATTGCCAAATTTTTCATAGCTATGGCAATGTGTGCAATAGGTCTCAACACAAATATAGTCAAGCTGATAAAAAACGGCAAAAAACCTATTATTTTAGGTCTTTCGTGCTGGATAATGATAACCCTTGTTTCTGTAGGCGTACAGCTTGCAACAGGAATTTTCTATACAAATCTTTAAGAGGTGCTTATGAATATTAATGAATGTATGGAATTTATAAATTCCTACAGCAAATCCGGCGGACATATAACTGACTTGTCACGCACGGAAAATTTAATGAAACTTATCGGAAATCCCGAAAAAAAACTTAAATTTATTCATGTTGCCGGTACTAATGGCAAAGGCTCTACAGTTGAGTATATCTCAAATGCACTGATATATTCCGGCTATAAAACGGGACAATTCACATCTCCTTACATACTCCGCTATAACGACAGAATACGCATAAACGGTACTGAAATAGACGATAATTCACTTTGCAATATATGCGAATTTATCAAGAAAAAAATCGACAATCAGTATTATTCACCATCTTATTCACAGTTTGAAATTACTATGGCTATAGCTTTTTTGTATTTCGTATGTGAAAAATGCGATATAGTTGTACTGGAGTGCGGAATAGGCGGACTTCTTGACTGCACAAACGTCATACCACCACCGGTTTTATCCGTGATAACTTCAATATCCCTTGACCATACAAACATTTTAGGCGATACTGTCGAAAAAATCGCACAGCAGAAAGCCGGAATAATAAAAGAGGATTCGGCTGTTATTCTTTCCATTGACAATAAACGCAATGTAAAATATCTTGTGGAAAAAGTCGCAAAGGAAAAGAATGCTGAATTTATAATGCCTGACCATCGGGATTTTAAATATTGTGGTACGCAATATTTGATAGCCTCCCCAACATACAATAAGCCGTTTACTTACAAAAAAGAGCAGTATAAAACGGCTATGCTCGGATTTCACCAGCCCATGAATGCCGTGACTGCAATTGAGGCTTGTCGCTATATTATGAAAAAAGGTTTTGCAGTTCCGGAACACGCAATAAAAAAATCCATTGAAACAACAAAAGTCAAGGCAAGAGGGCAGTATATTGACGGCAATCCGCCTGTTATTGTTGACGGAAGTCATAATCCCGCCGGAATTAACCAGTTGTTCTATACTCTTATGTGTACTTGCAAATATGTTTATGCAGTCATGGGTATGGTTGACTCAAAGGACTATCCGGAGTGCGTACGTGATATTGCACATTGTTCAAAGGTTATGTTTACCGTGGACGGTTTCGCACCTAATGCCGTTCCCGCTGAAAAACTCGCTGAAATATCCCGAAAGTATGGCACTCATACGGGAGTTTATCACTCACTCGATAAGGCTGTTGCAAAGGCAAAGGAATACGCACTCTTAAATGATGGAATAGTTGTTGTATGCGGTTCACTTTATTTAGCAAGTGAATATCTTAATTCTATTGAAAAATAATTTAATATCCCGTACAGATTACATGAAAAACTGTTAAATTTTAACAAATCGTATTCAGTACGGGAATTTTTTCATAAAATACTATTGCAAAAATTTTTTTATAATGCTATAATTTATTCAGAACTGCGAAAGCAGAATTTTTTAAAGGAGGTTTTTTAACAATGGCGTTAAAAAATCAGTATCTCATCGACTTATTGGAAACAGTCAAGAAAAGAAATCCCGGCGAACCTGAATTTATTCAGGCTGTAACAGAAGTTCTCGAAACTCTCCAGCCGGTTGCTGAAAAAAGACAGGATTTAATCGATGCAGGCGTATTTGAAAGAATCGTTGAGCCTGAAAGACAGATTATGTTCCGTGTACCGTGGGTTGACGACAACGGCAAGGTACAGGTTAACAGAGGTTTCAGAGTACAGTTTAACTCTGCAATCGGTCCATACAAGGGCGGTATTAGACTTCATCCGTCCGTATATCTCGGAATTATCAAGTTCCTTGGCTTTGAACAGGTATTCAAGAACAGCCTTACAACTCTCCCAATGGGTGGCGGTAAAGGTGGTTCAGACTTTGACCCTAAGGGCAAGTCAGACGGAGAAATCATGCGTTTCTGTCAGAGCTTCATGACAGAACTTTGCAAGCACATTGGTGCTGATACAGACGTTCCGGCTGGTGACATCGGAACAGGCGGTCGTGAAATCGGTTATATGTTCGGTCAGTATAAGAGACTCCGCAATGAATTTGTAGGCGTTCTCACTGGTAAGGGTCTTACTTATGGTGGTTCACTCGCAAGAACTGAAGCTACTGGTTATGGTCTTTGCTACTTCACAGACGAAATGTTAAAGGCTAACGGCATGAGTTTTGAGGGCAAGACTGTTGTTATTTCCGGTTCTGGTAACGTTGCTATCTATGCTACAGAAAAGGCTACAGAACTTGGTGCTAAGGTTGTTACACTCTCCGATTCAAACGGCTATATCTATGACCCAGACGGCATCGAACTTGACCTTGTTAAGCAGATTAAGGAAGTTGAACGTGGACGTATCAAGGAATATGCTGAAAGAACTTCACATAAGAACGTTACTTATACAGAGGGTTGTTCTAAGATTTGGGAAGTTAAGTGTGATATTGCACTTCCTTGTGCTACACAGAACGAAATCAACGGTGAATCTGCACAAATTCTCGTAAACAATGGCTGTAAGGTTGTTTCTGAGGGTGCTAATATGCCGTCAACTCCTGAGGCTATCGAAACTTATCTTTCAAATGGTCTTCTTTATGGTCCTGCTAAGGCTGCAAATGCCGGTGGTGTTGCTGTATCCGGTCTTGAAATGAGCCAGAACAGTGAAAGACTTTCATGGACATTTGAAGAAGTTGATAACAAGCTTAAGGGCATCATGAAGAGCATCTTTGCATCATGCGACAGTGCATCTAAGGAATTTGGCATGGAAGGCAACTACATGGCTGGTGCTAACATCGCAGGCTTCCTTAAGGTTGCTGAAGCTATGAAGGCTCAGGGCTGTGTCTGATTAAAAACTGATAGTGACTCATCAGGAATAAATTAAATTATTAAATTAAATATTAAGTCCCCTGTTGTGCTAACCAACAGGGGATTTTTTTATGTCATATTTTACATATTCTCAACAAATCTGAAAAGTACATTGATTTATTCAAACTGATATTCTCCGTCATATTCGTTCTTGAATTTTTCAAAGACAGCCTGTAAAAGATTTTCGTCGTCAATAGAAAGAAATTCACCCGTTTCGTCGTCGGAGGGCATAATTTCAAGAATAACAACACCATCATCGTCCTCATCGAACGGCAGAAGCACCGCAAAATAGCGTTCCTTATACTCAACTTCGCCGATAACCTCAAAAGAGACTTCGTTTCCGTCGTCGTCGGTAAGGGTTATATAGTTTTCATTTTCTTCCATTTCTTCGTTTTCGATAAAATCGCTCATACACAAAACCTCCTTTACTTAAAATCGAACTCTCCGATATGTTCGTACCTGAATTTGTTAAAAATATCTCTGGATATATCGTCGCCAACCGGTGCGAAACTGTACGTTTCGGTTTCTCAACTTCGCCGATAACCTCAAATGAGACTTCATTTCCGTTGTCTTTAAGAGTTATATAGTTTTCGTTTTCTTCAATTTCATCGTTTTCGAGAAAATTGCTCATACAAAAACTTCCTTTACTCAAAATTGAACTCTCCGGCGTGTTCGTCCCTGAACCTGTCGAAAATATCGCCTAATATATCGTCACCGACAGGTGCAAAACTACAGGTTTCCGTTTCATCATCGGGGACAAGCTCCAAAATAACAGTGAAATTGTCTTCGGATTCGGTCGGCTGTAAAACTATATAGGATTTTTCCTGATAGTCAACCGTACCTAGTACAATAAACTCAACTTCTTCGCCGTCCTCGTTGAAAAGAGTAAGGGTTTCCATATCATTTTCCGCACTGTCCATAATCTCTCCGGCAATGTCTGCCATAAGTTCCTGAACTTCCTCACTGCTGAAATATTCGTCGTTGTCGTCAAAATCGTTCATTCAAAAAATACCTCCTGTTTATCTCTGATTTTCACCATGTTCAGCTATGAATTTTCTGAATACAGCCTGTAAAGTTTCTTCCGGAACAGGTGCAAAAGTGCTACAATTATTTTCCACGTCCGGAACAAGTTCAAGGATAACATTATGGTCGGCATCTTCAGCGGTCGGCAGAAGAACTATATAAAACTTTTCCTCATACTCAACAATGCCAAGTACAAGAAATTCTTCCGCCTCACCGTTTTCATTTGTAAGGGTGATAAATTCGTTTTCGTTCTGTGTTTCGTCCATAAATTCACTGGCAATATCCGCCATAAGTTCCTGAACCTCTTCACTGCTAAAATATTCGTCATTTTCGTCAAAATCACTCATTAAAAAAATACCTCCTTTTTTTTCAAGCATAATTTATTTTATCATATTTTCACAAAAAAATCAAGTGATAATATGTAAAAATTTACCATAAATATTATTTAATAATCAATAAATAATAC
>CAMWQI010000005.1 GCA_947176345.1 uncultured Ruminococcus sp. | reverse complement strand
GTATAATATAATTTACAGATTAAAAATAAGGAGTAATAAAATTATGAAAAAATTCGCAAAATATACAGCTTGTCTGCTGGCGGTTATGACAATTTCAGCGGTTACGGGCTGTGAGGGTAAAACATCTGAAGAAGATGAAAGTCAGGTTTCTGTCATTTCAGCAATAACGACCACACAGGAAAACGAAACTCCTGAAACAACAACCCCACCGGAAGAAGTTCCAACAGAAGAAATTACAGATGATATAACAGAAAATCCGACAGATACTCCCATAGAAAATGGCGTTGATTATATGTCAATTCTTAATGCATATCATCGGGCTTATATTGATGGCAACGCCGATGCGGTCTATGCACTTTTCAATCCGGACGAAATAACAGCTTTTGATACATATATGAAATCATATCTTCAGGAAAATCTCAGTGAATCGGAAGAGATGGTTGAAGATATGTTTTCAAAGGAAAACATAATATCTGCTATAGGCGGTTCAATTGAAAATATTCATAATATAATGGATAACTACAATGTATCAAACAATGATATATGGTCAATAAATATAGATGAGAACACTATTGAACGCTATTCCGCCGACGAACTTGCACAGATAAACGCTAATTTAGGCATGAATATTACAGATGGCTATATATGTGAAATACCATTCTATAAAAATGATATAAACGACGAAACTTTTGTTGCTGAACCTGCATCAATTTTTCAGATTGACGGAAACTGGTATGTAAGCTACAGTGTGGCTTGTGACAGACTTATTGAATTTATGGACATAGAATTTTAACTTTAAAAGGTGAATCATGAAAAAGTTACTCAAATATTTAAGGAATTATAAAAAAGAACTTGTTTTAGGACCTTTTTTCAAGCTCCTTGAGGCTATATTTGAACTTACAGTACCACACGTTATGGCAAAAATTATTGACATAGGAATAAAAAATAATGACACAAAATATATACTCCGTATGTCCGGACTTATTGTATTGTTAGGGTTCTGTGGGCTTGGGTTTGCACTTACCTGTCAGATACTGGCGGCTAAATGTGCCTATGGGTTCGGAACTGAACTTAGAACGGATTTATATAAGCATATAAATTCACTGTCATACAGCAGTATTGATAAAGTCGGCACTGCCTCACTTATTAACCGCCTTACTAATGATTCAAATACAGTACAGAACGGTGTCAATATGTTCATAAGGCTTGCAACGCGTTCACCGTTTCTTGTAATCGGTGCTATGGTGAAAGCCATGATGATTGACCTTAAACTTTCGCTGATATTCTTTATTGTGGCTGTACTGACTACTATTGTAATAGTTTCGGTAATGCACAAAACCGTACCCATGTATAAGACCACACAGAAAAATCTTGATAGGGCATCACTCCTTACACGTGAAAATTTAGAGGGTGCAAGGGTCATAAGGGCATTTTCAAGACAGAAAGAAGAAATCGACAATTTCCGAAAATCTGTTGACGATATAGCGGAAAGTTCAATAGCTGTCGGCAGAATATCATCTATCCTGAACCCATTTTCATTTATGGTAATGAATTTAGGTATAGTATTCATTTTGTGGTTCGGCGGTGTGAGAATTGATACAGGTTATCTTACACAAGGTGAACTTACAGAATTTACAAACTACATGACACAGATTTTGCTTGCACTTATAGTGCTTGCAAATCTCATTGTTACGTTTACAAAGGCTTTGGCATCTGCAAACCGTATAAGTGAAGTATTTGACATAGAACCTGAAAAATCCGGTGGAAACGAAAAGCCCTCCGACCACAAGGACAGCAGAAATATTATTGAATTTAAAAATGTCTCTTTTTCATATGATACAGCCGGTGAACATTCCATAAAAAATATATCATTTACACTTGAAAGAGGGAAAATGTTAGGAATTATAGGTGGTACTGGCAGTGGTAAGTCAACCCTTGCAAATCTGATACCTTGCTTTTACCGTGCCACAGAAGGACAGGTTTTAATATCCGGCGTTGACGTTTATAATTATAATTTCGACAAATTAAGAAAAACCATAGGTATAGTCCCACAGAAAGCAGTATTATTTACTGGCACTGTCCGTGATAATATGAAGTGGCATAATAAATCTGCAACCGATGAGGAAATTATTTCAGCTCTGAAAACCGCACAAGCATGGGAATTTGTAAGCAGAATGCCTGATGTTCTTGATACTAAGATTTCACAAGGTGGTAAAAATCTTTCAGGCGGGCAGAAACAGAGAATTTCCGTAGCCCGTGCAATTGTCGGAAATCCTGATATATTAATTCTTGACGACTCAACAAGTGCTTTGGATTATGCGACAGACCTTTCACTCCGCAAGGCACTTAAAAATGATATGCCTGATACTACTGTGATAATGATTTCACAGCGGACTACTTCACTTAAAGATGCCGATAAAATTATTGTCATGGACGACGGCGAAGCGGTTGGAATGGGTACACATGATGAATTACTGAAAAACTGTGAAATTTACAGTGAAATATATAAATCACAGATGAACGAAAAGGAGGGCGTATAATGCTTGATACTCTTAAAAGGGTTATTTCATATGCCCGTCCGTATATAGCATATCTGATAAGTACCATAATTTTCGCCATAGCCGGTGTGGGACTTTCATTGTTAGTGCCGGTATTCATAGGTGATGCTGTTGACTGCTGTATATCAAAGGGAAATGTTGATTTTGATGACCTTAAAAAAATTGTCATTGAACTTGCCATTATAGTCACAGCAAGCGGAATTTTCCAGTGGATTATGAGTTTATGTACAAATAAACTTGCATTTCTTACTATACGTGATTTGCGTGTGGATATTTTCAATAAACTTGAAAGAGTTCCGCTTAAATATATTGATGGTCACACAAAAGGCGAACTCACCAGCCGTGTTATAAATGACATTGAAATTATTTCAGATGGTCTTTTACAGGGATTTACACAGTTTTTCAGCAGTGTGATGACTATCATCGGAACACTTATTTTTATGATGTTCATAAATTTTCGCATAGCCATTGTTGTAGTAATCATGACACCACTTTCATTCATAGCCGCCTCAAAGATAACAAAAGACTCACATGATTCATATATGAAACAGTCTAAATTACGTGGTGATATGGTGGGACTTTCGGAGGAAATGACCGACAATCAGAAAATTTTAAAGGCTTTTGTTTATGAAAACAGAGCTATGGAACGTTTTGATAAAATAAATAAAGATTACGGAAAAATAGGTGTAAAAGCTACTTTTCTGAGTTCTATAACAAATCCGGTCACACGTTTTGTAAATGGTATGATTTATGCGGCTGTAGGACTTCTCGGAGCGTTAGGCGTTACTGGTTCGGTAAGTTTCATTGGTGTTATGACGGTCGGCAAGCTGACAAGTTTTCTTTCATTTGCTAATCAGTATACAAAGCCGTTCAATGAAATTTCAGGTGTATTCGCTGAATTACAGAACGCCATAGCATCGGCACAGCGTGTATTTGACGTACTGGAGGAGAAGGAAGTTCTGAACGATTCCAACAAGGAAAATTTGACATCTTCAGACGGAACACTTAAATTTGAAAATGTGAGATTTTCATATAATCCGGACGTTGAATTAATCAAAAATTTCACACTTGACGTGAAATCAGGTCAAAAAATTGCTATAGTTGGTCCTACAGGTTGTGGAAAGTCAACTATAATAAATCTTTTATTAAGGTTCTATGATATTGACAGCGGTAAAATAATTGTTTCCGGAAAAGATATAAATGACATTACCCGTGACAGCCTTAGAAATCAGTTCGGTATGGTTTTGCAGGAAACATGGATTTTTAACGGCACTGTAGCCGAAAATATTTCATATGGTATGCCCACCGCTACGCGTGAGCAGATTATTGAAGCCTCAAAGGCAGTTTATGCACACAGCTTTATAAAGAGACTGCCGAATGGTTACGATACTATTATAAGCGAAGACAGCGGACTTTCACAGGGACAGAAACAGCTTATATGTATAGCCCGTATAATGCTTATGAGTCCGCCTATGCTTATTCTTGATGAGGCGACAAGCTCCATTGACTTACGCACGGAACATCGCATACAAAAGGCATTTACTAAATTAATGCAGGGGCGCACGAGTTTCATTATTGCACATAGACTTTCTACTATAAAAAATTCTGATACAATTCTTGTCATGAAAAACGGAAATATTATTGAACAGGGCAACCATAACGAACTTATGCAGACAGGCGGTTTTTATTCTGAACTCTATAACAGCCAGTTTGCAACATGACTATTTTTCAACCATTGGGATTTGTTGAAATTTTATAAAATTATTTTAATAATCATGCTTATGTGAATAATATTTGTATAAATTGTTATAATCCTATTGACGAAAACTGTTTAATATGATATAATACTTAAAATAAAAAAATAAAGGGGGTTGTGTCAATGATTACACTTGATACAGCTAAAAATGTATTAAAGAAATATGGTCAGGAGCATATACTTGCATACTATGATGAACTTGATAACACAGAAAAACAGAAATTACTTTCACAGATTGAAGTGATTGATTTTTCTGTTTTGGAAAATCTTAATAAGGAAAACAACTGCTCATTAAAGAGAGGAAAGTTTTCACCGCTTGGAGCTGTAACTATCGGAGATATAGAAAAAAACAGGGAAAAATATCACTCCGTCGGTGCAGATGCTATAAAAAATGGCAAGGTTGCAACAGTACTTCTTGCCGGCGGTCAGGGAACACGTCTCGGGTTTGAAAAGCCTAAGGGAATGTTCGATATAGGCGTTACAAAGGAACTGTATATTTTTGAATGTCTTATAAATAATCTCCTTAAAGTCGTTGACGATACAGGGGCGTATGTTCCGCTTTATATCATGACCAGCGAAAAAAACCATAATGATACAGTCAATTTCTTTGAGGAAAAGAATTTTTTTGGTTATGACAGAAATTATGTTAAATTTTTTATTCAGGATATGGCACCTTCTGTTGATTTAAACGGAAAAATTTACATGGAAAGCAAATCGGATATATCAATTTCCCCGAATGGCAACGGTGGTTGGTTTTCGTCTATAGTCCGTGCAGGATTTCTGGAGGACATTAAAAAGCGTGGCATTGAATGGATAAATGTTTTTGCGGTGGATAACGTTTTGCAACAGATTGCAGACCCTTATTTTATTGGTGCTGTTATAGATTCCGGCAGTCAGTCGGGAAGTAAGGTGGTAAGTAAAGTTTCACCCAACGAAAGAGTGGGTGTTTTATGCATGGAGGATGGTAAGCCGTCTATAGTTGAATACTATGAAATGACACCCGAAATGATTGAACTTCTTACAGATGATGGCGAACTTGCCTATAAATACGGCGTTATTCTTAACTATCTTTTCAGCATGGACAGGCTGGAGGAAATTGTTACCGAAAAAATGCCGGTACACGTCGTAAAGAAAAAAATACCATATATGGACTCAAACGGTGAATTTATCACACCCGATGAACCTAATGGATATAAATTTGAAACACTTGTTCTTGATATGGTACATCTTCAGAAAAGTTGTCTGCCATATGAAGTGGAACGCTGTAAGGAATTTGCACCTGTCAAAAATTCTGAGGGTGTTGACTCTGTAGACTCTGCAAGGGAACTACTTAAACAAAACGGCATAAAACTTTAACTTTTTTCAGGCTGTCAGAAATGACAGTCTGATTTTTTTTTGCGTTTTGTATTTTAATATTTATAATATCATATAATAAATATTATACGAATAATTTTTGCCGTTTTTTTGTTGAATAAAAAATATTCTGCAAAATTTTCCTTGACTTGTTAAAAAATATAGTGTATAATAAATATATAATTTAAAAAAACCGGAGGTTTATTATGAATACTGATAAAAGAAAAGTTGTTCTTATCGGTACGGGTATGGTAGGAATGAGTTTCGCATATGCTCTTGTCAATCAGGGAGGTATCTGCAATGAACTTGTTCTTATCGACGTAAACAAGGAACGTGCTAACGGTGAGGCTATGGACTTGAATCATGGTCTTGCTTTTGCAAAGTCAAACATGAGAATTTATGCCGGAGATTACAGGGACTGCAAAGATGCTGATATAGTTGTTATTGCAGCTGGTGTTGCACAGCGTGAGGGTGAAACACGTCTTGACCTGCTCCAAAGAAATACGGAGGTTTTCCGTTCAATTATTTCACCTGTTGTCAAG
The DNA here is from genome assembly GCA_947176345.1 of uncultured Ruminococcus sp. Classification (GTDB taxonomy): domain Bacteria; phylum Bacillota; class Clostridia; order Oscillospirales; family Ruminococcaceae; genus Ruminococcus. The sequence continues at coordinate 34,765 of CAMWQI010000005.1, read as the reverse complement.
TCCGGATTTGATGGAATATTCCTTGTTGCCACAAATCCAGTTGACATAATGACAAGAGTTACTTATGAACTCTCACGTTTTGGTGCATCAAGAGTTATCGGTACGGGAACTTCACTTGATACTGCCCGTTTGCGTTATCTTCTCGGCGACTATTTCACGGTTGACCCTAAAAATATTCATGCCTATGTTATTGGTGAACACGGTGACAGTGAATTTGTACCGCTTTCACAGGTAATGCTTGCCACAAAGTCCGTAAGTGAAATCCTTGCCGACGAAAAGAACGACTACAAAATTGAAGATATGCAGTCTATAGAAGAACAGGTACGCACAGCAGCTTACAAGATTATTGAAGCTAAAAGAGCAACATATTACGGTATCGGAATGGCTATTACACGTATAATCAAGGCTATACTTGGTGATGAAAACAGTGTTTTGACAGTTTCGGCTAAACTTTGCGGTGAATACGACAGCAAGAATGTATTCATAGGTGTGCCGTGTATCATAGGCAGAAATGGTGTTAAGGAAATTGTTGAACTATCACTTACTGATGAGGAAAAAGCTAAATTTCAGAACTCCAGACAGGTACTTGAAGACAGTTTCAACGGTCTTAATCTTTGATTTTTTATCTAATTTTCGGCAGAATACCCCCACTTCTAAGCGAAGCGAAAGTAGGGGATGAATGCTGTCTTAAAAAAATATTAACAAATCTGCCCGACTATGATATAATAAATATGTCCTGATAAGTTAAGATAATCGGTTACACTGTCGAATCGTACCGTGTGTAAAATCTTAAGCGTCAGTTAGTCTTCTGTAAAAATGAATTCAGGAAAATAAAATAACAAATTAAAGTAGCGGTGTGGACTTAATGTCCTATCCAGTAGCGGCGAAGTGGACACGCCTGTAAGAATAAGGGTTTCCTAATTTTTCAGGTTAAAACTTAAATACCAATCTTCTTACGAAGCCCCCACCTCTATAGGTGGGGGAGGTTCACTAATAAGCTGATATAATAAATTATTTATTCAATCAAAACTATCAGGGTATTATATGGACGATATTTTTTATATGACTGGTAAAAAAATCAATATAAATGATATTGCTGAAGTTGCAAGGGAAGTAAATGTTAAGAGTATTTTTATTCCTGAATCAGCGGACGTTTTGCAGATTGAATATTCATATGATATTATGGCAGAATGGTTTTGCATGAAACTTGAAGATTTTTATGAATCCGAAGATAAAAAATTTTTTGACAGGAATAAAATTCAGTCGGTTTTTTGCATTTCCTCTCATTTGAGTAGTTTTGATTTTATATTGCCTCATATAAAAATGTTAATGCAAGAATACGGGGGCTGGATTGGTAGCGATAGTGATGGTTTTCAGCCTTGTTTCAATCATGAAAATATTGATTGCTTTACTTATTATATTTCATAACAAATTTTGTATAAAAAAGGGACTTTCAACAGTCCTTTTTTTGTCAGAAATTTTTTATAAAAATTCTTGACATCTCCTGAAAAAAGTGCTAAAATGCTATTCGCAAAGGAGTTGATGTCAACATGACCAAAAGCATGACAGAGGGCAGTCCGGTAAAACTCATTCTTGGATTTTCATTGCCCTTACTTCTGGGAAATATTCTTCAACAGGCTTACAATATGATTGATGCAGCGATAGTCGGGCGTGTACTTGGTGCGGACGCTTTAGCAGCAGTCGGAGCATCAAGTAGTGTGCAATTTCTTGTACTTGGTTTCTGTATCGGAACTTGTGCCGGTTTCGGTATACCTATGGCTAAATATTTCGGCGCAAGACAACCCGACAGATTAAGAAGTACGGTTTTTCATTCGTATCTGCTTACCGGATTTTTTGCGGTAATGTTGACAGCTATCACGTGTCTTTTGTGCGGTAATATAATTGATATTATGAAAGTCACAGGCAATATCCGAAAAGATGCATATACATATCTTTTCATTATTCTTGCCGGAATACCTTTCACACTTTTTTATAATCTTCTTTCCAGTATGCTCCGTGCAATCGGTGACAGCAAAACACCTTTTATATTCCTTGCGGTATCGGCAGTGCTGAATATAATACTGGACTTTACTTTTATAGTGATTATACCGTTAGGGTGTGCGGGTGCGGCACTTGCTACGATTATAGCACAGGCTTGCAGTGGAATTGCTTGTTTTGTAGTGATTCAGAAAAAATATCCTTTGCTGAAATTCACTAAAGATATATGCAAATTCAACAGTTATGCTTTAAGGGAACTTTTAATAATGGGTGTTCCTATGGGCTTGCAGTATTCAATAACGGCTATAGGTGCAATGGTTATGCAGTCTGCCAATAACTCCCTTGAAGATATTTATATATCGGCATTTGCAGTGACTTCAAAACTCAAACAGCTTACATTGTGTCCGTTTGATGCGATAGCAACCGGTGTATCTGTATTCAGCAGTCAGAATTTAGGTGCTGGAAATACCGACAGGGTAAAAAAAGGCATTATTAGAGGTACGGCGATAAATACGGCTTACGGACTGATAATAGGAATTGTACTTATTTTCTGTGGACGTTCGTTGTCACTGATGTTTCTTGACAGTTCAGAAACAGTCGTACTTGATGCCTGTGGCAAGTACATGAAATGTGTCGGATATTTCTTCTGGTCACTAGGAATTTTAAATACCTGTCGTATGAGCATACAGGGTATAGGATTTTCGGGACTGGCTATATTTTCCGGTGTACTGGAAATGTTTGCAAGAATATTTGTCAGCAGGAAATTTGTTGCTGAATACGGTTTCACAGCTATATGCTATACAGACCAGGCAGCGTGGATTGTTGCAATGCTTTACTGTGCTATAATGTGCATAGTATGCGTGAAAAAAGCCTCACATAAAAACATAATTCACGAAAAAATAAAAGTTTGATTACATAAAAAAACTCCCTTTTTACAGGGAGTTTCTTTATAAGGAGGTTTATTCTATATTGGAGAGGTCAACAAACCCGTTGTCGTTCATGGAAAGATAGAGGTTGTCACGGAATTTGTCTTCAACTATAAATGCAAGTGTTACTTCTGTAGATTCGCCTGCTTCAAGGTGAATGTTGTTTTTGCTTGCTTGTTGCGGACAGCTGAATGAGAAGTGCATATCATCAGTTTCAAGGTATCTGAAAGTATCAGTATAACCATAAGAATTATGTGATTGTTCTTTTGTTTGCATTTGCATTATATTGTAAATGCGTGGCATAAAGAAATATTCGTCGTATATAGTCTGTAAAGTCGGGCATACACAATAATCGCTAACCAGTGGTTCTGTACCGTTGTTTGTGTAAGTGATTGATACCGTCATAATGCTGACCGGTACTGTTTCCGGTTCAAATTCTTCTTCGCTGTTGTTGTTATTGTGCCATGTACGGACATTTTCAATAAGTTTGCCATCTTCATTGAGATACTCGCTGTAATCAGATTCCCAGCCTATACCGTCGGTTGTAAGTCCGTTGAAATCATCGTCGAAACGCACGCCGGTTACTTTAGCTGAAACTTCTCCCCATACGTCCGGACTTTTTTCATGGACTTCTTCACCAACCTGTACTATGGTACTTTTCTCTACTGGTACGCCTAAACGTTCATAAGAGCCTGCTGTAAATTCTGTGTTTTCCCGTTCGTTCTGAGGTGGTGTATATATTCCGGCTGTTTCACCCTCGGATGGTACAAGCTTTACATTATCAATAATCTTTCTGAAATCTTCTTCTGAAATGCCATCAGTTACGTATAATTTAAGTACATACGGCGTATTGTCAAAATATATAAATGCTATACGTCCAAAATCAAGTTCCGGATTGTTGGGTATATAAGTGCTTCTGTAATATATTGAAACGGTTTTGCCGTCAAGTAACCATTCGTCTTTTGTAGTTTCTATTTCCGGATTTCCGGTGTCTTCATAATATGTTACACCTTCTGGAACTTTTGTAAACATAGGTGTCATACCGTCATTAGTATTCCAGTTATGAAATTTTCCTCCATAAGGACTATCCTGCCTCTGATATTCAAGACCCTCCGGCAACCAGCAGTATGCAACATCATAGATTGTGTCATAGTCGATGTCGTCTTCTGTAAACTGGTGTATACCCTCGTTGACTTCTCCGTCGTCTTTGCCGTCTGTGATAATCATTTCAGTTTCTGTAACCGTTTCACCCTGATATATTTCAGCTGTTTCGGTATCGCTTTCAACAAGCTTTACATTTTCGAGAATTTTTTTGAAATCGTCCTGTGTGATGTCGTCGGTTACCAACAGTTCAAGTTCATACGGAGTATCTTTAAAATATATTGTTGCTACACGTCCGTAATTAGTAGTGTCTTTATCTTCTGAGTTTTCAACATAATTATCACTATATCTTATTTCAATAGTTTTATCGTCAGTATCATATTCGTCACGTACAGTTAATGCCTTGCCGTTTTCAGTTTTTTCGCCGGAAAGATTTTTTACAAATGATGATATCATAAAAATTTTGTCTTTATCGGGATTTGTAAAATAAGTATAAGATTCTTCATTATTATATTCAAAGTCCTCCGGTAACCAGCCGAATTCAATGTCATAGATTTTGTCATTTTCTTTTTCTGCCACCGATGATGCCGTTTTTTCGATTAACTGTTCTTCCTGTGCGGACTGTGTAGCCGATTTGGTTTCCGTCATATTGTTGGCGATATATACACCAGTCGGTACTGCTACAACCGCAAGGGCTGTCGCAATAACAGTGAGATTCATAAGCAGATTATTTTTTTTCATAGTGCTTCCTTTCCGTACCGGATAACCCGAATACTTTTTCATTTTATAATTTTCAGAGAATGTGTGTATCTCGTCTGACGAAAACGCCTCGTCAACGATTTTATCCCATTCGTCATTGTCCGGCAGTCTATAATTTTTCATCAGACATATCCCCTTTCATGCCGAGTAATTTTTTCTTTGCACGTTCAAAGCGTTTCCGTGCGGTTGATTCCGTCATTGAAGTGCGTTCAGCTACTTCTTTCCATGAGAGGTCATTTCCATACCGCAAAGTAATTATAGTGCGGTCTGTGTTGTCCAGTTTATTTAATAAATTTCTTCTGTTCTGATTTTCCATGCGTGCCATGACGTTTTCTTCTATATTTTGTGAACTGTCTGAAATCTGCATTACAGAATCGTCAATAGCAGTTTCACGTGTGAGCGCACGTTTGTTTTTTCTGTAAATATTTATAGATGTGCTTTTTATGATTTTTACTATATAAGCCTTTGTTTTATCGCTTTCCGGAGCTTTTATTTTTTTTAGCCGGTCAATTATCCTCACGAATGCATCAGAAACTGCATCTTCGGCAAGTTCGGGGTTTTTGAGTACAGCAAAAGCGATTCTGTACATAGGCTGTTCATATAGTTCATAGATGGCTTTTATTTTGTCGGAAGCTTCCGGTGTCATATAAATCACCTCTTTCGTGGACGTCCTGTATAATATAACACATCTTACAGGGCATTTGTGACAGATAAATTATGAACTTTTTGTAAACTTATTGTTTTGTGTTGTCAAGATACATGAAAACATGGTACAATAATAACAGGGTCAGAATTTATTTAAAAAATAAAATTTAATTTCATGTGTCCCTTTTTAATTGTATACAACGAATATACTTACATAAAGACATATGAACATGAAAAAATTACAGGGGTGAAAAAATGAGCGATTCGGAATGGGAGCAGTTATTATCAAGCTCCCCCAAAGATGCTTATGAATATCTTATTGAACAATACGGAAATCTTATATATGCGATAGTTTTCAACAAATTAGGCAGTTATGGCACAAGGGAAGATATAGAAGACTGTGTCAGCGATATTATGGTTGAGTTCCTCCGGAATGCCGGAAATTTTTCATCTGATACGGGAAGTCTTAAATCCTACATAAGTACAGTCGCAAAATACAGGGCTATTGACGCTTTCAGACGGCTTGTCGGACACAACAATATATCTCTTGATACAGATGATGAGAATATATCTCTTCCGCCCTCCGACAGCAACACGGAAGAGGAAGCCGGAAATCATATTTTCCGTGAAAGACTGTGGGAGGTTGTCCGCTCACTCGGTGAACCCGACAGTTCGATAATAATATATCAGTATTTCTATAATCAGAAAGTCAGTCAAATTGCACGCCGGCTGGACATGACATCAGGTGCGGTGCAGAAAAGAAGTATCCGTGCAAGAAAAAAAATAAGGAAAATACTGGAAAATGAGGAAGAGTTATGAACGAAAATGAAAAAGATTTTATGGAACGGCTCAATAATCTTGACGACTCGTCTGTTGAGGAAATAGCAAAGAACTATCCGGCACTTGATGAAAACGCAAAAAAACGTATTCTGAAACAGTCACTTAGAAAGAGTGGTTTGCCGGATGATGATATTGAAGTTTATGAAGAACCCGAAGAAGAAACTGAAATTATTGATGATTCAGACGAAGAAGACGAAATGAGCGTTTCTGGTATTGAACAGTACAATAATAAGATTTCATGGCATAAGTACGCTGGTTCAGCAGTGGCAATGCTTATAGCGGTTGTTGGTATAACAAGTGTTGTACTTCTCCACAGGAACATGAATAATAATGATGATTTTGATATATCAAGTCCGCCGTTTATTGACAATGCAAACAGTGAACAAATTCAGGTGACGGAAATTGTCTCCGGTTCGTATATAGACAAAGGCTATAGGGCAGAGGGATTTGACTATGCCAATATAAACGGTTATGAGGGTTCTGTACAGTACGGCATGACTACCGCTACAGAACCACCTCCGGAAGCTACTGAACAGGTCACCACTTCACCAATAGAAATTACATCTGAAATTAGTGAAAATAATAACGTTTATGATGACATTACGCCGGTAGTAGACGACCCACCACCAGTTACTGCACCACCGGTGACAAATCCGCCGGCTACAACCGCACCGCCCGTTGATGTTATAGTCACTAGCGTAGTGCTCATTAATACTACTGTTACGGCTGTACAGGAAACAACAGAACCGACAGTAACAGAATCACAAAAGACTTTTCTTGATGGTATGCGTTATGTTGAAATATCCGGTACAGATGAATATATGGGCTTTGAGTTCCGACCCGACGGAACACTTACGGCATATGCATTTGATAAATACGGAAGTATTATTGACGGAACAGTAGTAACTCTTGATTATGAATTTATAGAAAACAGTTTTTCTTTCGGCGACATAAAAAACGGTTTAAACTGGAAAAAAGGTGTAGTCATAAATCCAAATGACAGCGGAAACTTTACTGTACAGTTTTATGACAATTTATATACTTTCAGCACAGAACCCCCTGTCTTTGCAGAGCCAGAAGTTTCTATTGAGGGTGTATGGCGTACCTCCGGAAATGATGTCGAAAGAACATTCACTTTCCATGAAAACACCATGAGTGGAAGTTATGTCACTGCTACAGATAATCTTGAAATAACTTTCACTTATGAAAGAAATGAAAATGATATTACTTTCTATTTTGATACAGGGGAAATTGCAAAAGCTGTAGTTAATGGAAATTCTGTTATATCTGTCTTTGACTTTGAATGGTCAGACGGCAAAACAGAACATTTCTACAGTATTGCTCCCTGATAATATACAGCAATCTACTATCTTCAACCTCCTTATAAAATCTCCCTGCAAAAGTCTCTTTTGCGGGGAGATGTTTGTGTGTAAGAAAAATTTATATATTTAAATTGACATTATCACTAAAATATGCTAAAATGTACAAAATAATATTTTTCCGGAAAGGAGGTCATTTCAATGAATATTTCTGTTGATTTCAGCAGTCCCACGCCCGTATATATGCAGATTTACAATATACTTAAAAACAAGATTATTTCCGGAGCATTTCCGTATGGTTCAAAACTACCCTCTAAACGTTCCCTTGCCCTTGACTGTGGTGTAAGTATAGTTACTATCGAACACGCCTATGCTGTTCTGCATGATGAGGATTACTGTGAAACCCGTGAAAGAAGTGGTCATTATGTTACATACAGCCCTGAAAGAAGTTTCCCGTCCGGAATGGCTTGCGGAAAAGTTCTCCTGAAAAATACTGAAAATGTATCGGTGCAGGCAGATATACCATTTTCAGCATTTGCCGGACGTATGCGGAAAGTATTGTCTGATTATGGAGAGAGAGTATTAATGAAATCTCAGGATAATGGCTGTCCGGAACTTCGTGAGGCAATAAGTCTGTATCTTATGCGGAGCAGAAATATAAATGTCACACCGGAGCAGGTTATAATCGGTTCAGGTGCAGAATATCTTTACGGACTATGCATACAGATGTTAGGCAGAGAACACATAATAGCCCTTGAAAATCCCTCATACGAAAAAATAAAAGCCGTCTATACTGCAAACGGTGCGGTCTGTGATATGCTTGAAATGGATAATCAGGGCATATGTCCGGAGGAACTTTCACGGACTGATGCTTCAATACTTCATGTAACGCCTTTCAACAGTTTTCCAAGCCATATAACAACATCAGCGGAAAGGCGTTCCGAATACATAAAATGGGCTGAAAACAGAAACGCTTTTATCATTGAAGATGACTATGACTCCGAATTTATTCTTACGGGTACAGCTCCGGAAACGCTTTTTTCAATGTGTCCAGACGGCAAAGTTATCTATATAAATACTTTTTCAAAAACAATAGCCCCCTCAATGAGAGCCGGATATATGCTTCTGCCGGAAAATCTTCTCCCGTTATACAGAGAAAAAACAGGCTTTTATTCGTGTACTGTTCCTATGCTTGAACAATATTTCCTTGCCGACTGGATTAACAGTGGTGACTTTGAACGCAACATAAACCGTATACGCCACAGGAAAAATGCCGGAAAATAATTGTCACCTTAATTTAAAAAAATAGTTGACAATATGATTTTTCTGTGATATAATATTTCCATAAAATAAAGGAGGACTTTTTTATGTCAGAAAATATTGTATCACGTAAAATGCTAAGCACAAGGGAAATGGTTCTTATAGCCATGTTTTCGGCGGTAATGGCTGTCTGTTCATGGATTTCAGTCCCGACGACAATTCCGTTTACATTTCAGACTTTTGGTGTATTCTGCACCATGAATATTTTAGGCGGAAAAAAAGGCTTTTTTTCGATACTGGTGTATATTCTGCTTGGTGCGGTCGGAATGCCAGTTTTTTCGGGATTCAGTGCAGGCATATCCGCCCTTACTTCTTATACAGGAGGCTATATATGGGGATTTCTTTTTCTTGCATTGGTTTACTGGTTTGCAGAAAAATTTGTCGGCAAAAAAATTATTGTACAGGTCATTTCGCTTATTATCGGCATGGCTGTATGTTATATTTGCGGAACAATATGGTTTATGTATGTCACAAAAAGCACATTTCTGTACGGTTTGAGTGCGTGTGTAGCACCTTATGTACTGTTTGACGCACTGAAAATGGTCTGTGCAATAGGAATTTCAGTGAGGGTGAAAAAGCATGTCAGAATATAAACTCCGTCCGCATCATGCATTATGCATTAATTTCTTTGAGGGAAAAGGTTACAGCAATGAATTTACAGAAAATATGACCCGTGTTATAGAAAATTTTCATGAAAATCCCATAATAGAAATAACAACAGGTCATGATGTTATATGCAGTAAGTGTCCATGTACGGACTGTCACGACAAGGCACTTTCATATGATATGAAAGTTATTGATATATGCGGAATTTCCGGCAGTATTTCATGGAAAAATCTACAAAAAATTATTCATGAAAAAATAATCAATGCCGGAAAACTTAAGGAAATATGTAGTGACTGTCAATGGTTTTACATATGCGCAAAAAAAGGAACTTAAAAAGTTCCTTTTTTTGCGTTTGGCGTGTGATTTTTTTAAAGTTCTATTTCTTTTTTTGTTTCGTCGTAACTCTTTGTAAACATCTCTTTTATCTTATTGAAAAGCAATGTCAAATACCGCATGAAAGGTTCGGCGATAATTGAGAAGTTTATACACAGAAGTATTGCTTTTGTGGACATTCCAGAAATGCCGAACAGGTCACTAACAAAAATCATACAGAAAATAAGTCCCATTAAACAGAAAATCCATAATGACATTTTATATACATTCATGGGTCGGCTTATTTCAAATAAAATCATAAGTCCTACCACGCAAAGAAGTATAGTTGATGCTGTCGCTATATCTATTTGTTCAACGTTATAGGCGTTTCCGAAAAATACCATAGCCGCCACTATTATAGTATCAGTTATGCCAGCAGGAAAAGCTTTTAATAAAACATTTGTCAGGAATTTTCCGCGTATAATATCTTTGTTTGGCATCTGTGACAGTACGAATGCCGGAAGACCTATTGTAAACAGACTTATCAATGAAATCTGTGATGGTCTTAACGGGTATGTTATGCCGAAACATATTGTCAGTATTGACATGATAAGTGAAAAAATATTCTTTACAAGGAAAAGACTGCCGGAACGTTCAAGATTATTTACTACACGGCGACCCTCCATTACAACGTCGGGCATTTTTGCAAAATCGGACTCTAAAAGCACAAGCTGTGAAACCTGTGCAGCTGCCTCACTACCGGAAGCCATAGCTACTGAACAGTCGGCATCTTTCAGAGCAAGAACGTCATTTACGCCATCGCCGGTCATTGCAACAGTACGTCCTTGTAATTTAAGAGCCTTGACAAATTTTCTTTTCTGGTCGGGTGTTACACGTCCGAAAACCGTATACTGTTGTACAGCGTTGTATATAGCCGTATCGTTTGTGAGCGTTGAGGCATCAACGTAATTTTCAGCATTTTTAATGCCGGCGCGTTTTGCAACCTCCGATACAGTAACGGGATTATCACCGGATATGACCTTTATTTCAACTCCCTGTTCCGCAAAGAATTTAAATGTTTCGGGTGCATTTTCACGTATGGAATTTGAAATCAATATAAAGCCTATCGGCATAAAATCGTCTGTAAGTTCCTTGCCGTTTGGTGTTCCGCCGTAACGTCCGAAAACAAGTACCCTGTGACCTTTCCGGCTGTTTTCGTCTATTATTTTCCTGTGCTGTGGGGATATTTCTTTTATAACAAAGTCCGGTGCACCTAAAACGTATGCCCCGCTCTCAAAAGTAACACTGCTATATTTATATTTTGAGGAAAAGCCTGTCCGTCCTATTGCGTTTCTTCCGGCAGGTGTTCTGAAATAGTTTTTAAGAGATGCCATAGTTTCATTATCAGAATCCTGTGCTGATGCAAAGTCGCTGATAAGTCCGTGAAGTTCGCCGTCTGAAATATCGTTCGTTACCGGAATTACTTCCGCAACGGACATTTTATTTTCAGTTATAGTGCCGGTTTTGTCAACACATAACACATCAACACGTGCAAGAGTTTCAATGCATTTCATGTCATGAACAAGGACTTTCCGCATAGCAAGTCGCATAGCACTTATTGCAAGAGTAGTGCTTGCGATAAGAAAAAGCCCTTCCGGTATCATGCCTATAATTGAGGCAACGACAGCCTGTATGCTTTCCGACATAGACATATTGTTTATGAAATGCTGAAGATAAAACATAAATATTCCTATTGGAATTATTATAATTCCGGCTATTTTTAATATCCAGTTAAGTGAACGTATCATTTCGGACTGTTCACCCTTACGTGAAACTTTTGCTTTAAGTGTAAGTTGTGATATATATGAGTCACTACCGACTTTTTCAAGCCTTGCACGGCAAGCACCTGAAACTACAAAACTTCCTGACATAAGTGTATCTCCGATAGATTTTACAATTTCGTCTGCCTCACCGGTAAGGAGTGATTCGTTTACAGAAACATTTCCATCAATGACAACTGCATCTGCGCTAATCTGATTACCGGCACGGAATACGGCTATATCGTCAAGAACAAGGTCACTTGATTTCACCTGAAATTCTTGTCCATCACGGATTACTGAAGTAACAGGGGCATGAAGCATTGTCAACTTATCAAGGGTTCTTTTTGAACGTAACTCCTGAATGATGCCTATAAGGGTATTTGCCACGATAATGGGAAGAAATGTCATATCCCTGTAAGAACCCGTTATGGCAAGCAGAACTGCCAGTATAAAAAATATAAAATTGAAATATGTGAAAACATTTTCCAATATTATATCTTTTGCGGACTTTGAGGGGGAAGCAACCGGTTTATTGTTGAAGCCGTCCGCCGTCCGCTGTGCCACTTGTGACGGAGAAAGTCCCTTATCAGCAGAGGGATTAATCCGGACAGGCATGGGCTTTTCTATAATTTTTTCGTCTTTCTTTTTCATTTAGACACACCTTTCATTATGATAAATAACATTATATCACATATATTTTCCGTTTTCAATTACAGGTGTGTGATAACTGAATGAAATTTTTTACATATAGCCATATTTTTTCCTGTTCCTGAAAATAAAGAAAACAGTCACGAAAAGTGCTAAAAGTTCTGCAAGAATAATTGATGACCATATGCCATCAAGACCGAAAATAAGCGGAATAAGCATGACCATTACTATCTGGAAAAGAAGTGTACGCAAAAATGAAATTATCGCCGATACAACGCCGTTATTAAGTGCCGTAAAGAATGACGAACCATATATATTGAATCCGGCAAGCAGAAACGATACTGCATATATCCGGAAAGCGTGAACAGTAAGTCTGTATAATTCGGGACTGAAACCGAAAGTTTTAGTTATCGGAACGGCTATAATCTGTGAAAGCGCAGTCATTGCAGCTGCTGTACATGAAATCACTATAAGACTTTTTCTGAATATATTTTTCAGTTCGTCAGAATTTTTCGCCCCGTAGTTGAAGCTTGCTATAGGCGCAGAACCTATCGAAAAACCAATGAATATTGATACAAATATAAAGCTTACATACATTATTACTCCATATGCTGAAACACCGTACTTACCGGCATATTTCATAAGCTGGCTGTTGTAAAGCATATTCACAAGTGACATTGAAATATTTGTCATGAGTTCAGAAGAACCATTTGTACACGTCCGGAAAATAACTGTCTTGTTGAATTTAAATTTTATAAATCTTAACAGACTTGTATTTTTTCGTGCAAAGTAGAAAAGTGGTATTACTGCACCTACTATCTGACATAGTGCGGTGGCAAGTGCCGCACCAGTCACACCCCACCGAAATACTCCTATAAACAGAAAATCAAATATCATATTTGTTACACCTGAAAGAATGGATATTTTAAGTCCCGTATCGGGTTTGCCGGCGGTAATAAAGAAACTCTGAAATACATTTTGCAACATGAAAAACGGTACGACACATATTAATATTCTGCCGTATTTAAGACAATAATCAAGCATTTCTTCCGATGCACCCATGAGAAGTGCTGCCGGTTTCAGAAATATAAATCCTATTATTGCCAAAGCTACACCGACTATTATATTAGCATATATTATCATTGTAAAATACTGGTTAGCAAGTTCTTTTTTGCCCTCACCGAAAGTCTTTGCGACTATGGCACTTCCGCCCGTTCCGAACATAAAGCCTAAAGAACCGAACGCCATAAGCAACGGCATTATGAAATTTACAGATGCAAAAGCCGTATCACCGGCATAATTCGACACAAAAAGACCGTCTACTACACCATATACTGATGTAAAGACCATCATTATTATTGAGGGCAGACAGAATGTCAAAAGTTTTTTTGTAGTAAAATGTTCTGAAATCTGAATTTTCATTTTTATGTAAATCCTTTCTTAAAAATAAAAAAATCTGCTGTATTTCCGGAATACAGCAGAAAAAATGGGCTTATTACTTTTTACCGAATAAACCGAATTTCTTTTTTTCAAATGGCTCACTTGTGACAGAAATGACTTTATAGTCTTCTTTTTCAATGACATCACGCAGTAAAGCTTCATCTGGTGCTGTTTCGGAGATTATTTCCGTTTCGCCTGTCTTATGTGAGGAAGTAATATTTTCTGTAACAAAAGCTCTGCTTACAGCGTTATTTATGTGCTTTTCGCACATACCGCACATCATGCCTTCGATTTTAACAATAGTCTTGACCATAAAAAACACTCCTTTTAAATTAGTATAACAGTATATTGATTATATATCACTTTTTAATTTTTGTCAAGTGGAAAAACTTAAATTTTACATTTATAGAAATTTTTGTCATATCCGCACAATTTATGTCGTTATATAGGTGAAAAAAATACGCTCCCTTAACCATTAAGAGAGCGTATTTTTAAAAAACATTGATTTCTGAATTTAATTAATGTATAATATTATTTAGAAATGAGTGCAAGGGTATCTCTTGCGATAAGGAGTTCTTCATTTGTAGGGACAACCCATACTTCAACTTTTGAGTCTTCAGCAGAAATCTTCTTAAGCTGACCTCTCATTCCGTCATTTGCGGACTTGTCAAGTTTTATTCCGAAAAATTCCATATTCTCGCAGACTTTTTCCCTTACGTCGTAAGCGTTTTCGCCGATACCACCGGTAAAGAGTACAGCGTCAAGACCATTCATGGCAGCAGCGTATGAACCGATATACTTCTTTATTTCGTAAACGAGCATATCGGAAACGAGTTTCGCCCTGTTGTTGCCGTGTTCAGCAGCGTCCGTGATGTCGCGGTTATCAGAGCCGACACCGGAAACACCAAGAAAACCGGACTTTTTATTCATATAGTCGCTCATTTCAGCCGGTGTGAAGCCGTGCTTGTCTGCAACGAATGTTACAGCAGATGGGTCAACAGAGCCTGTACGTGTACCCATAACAACGCCGTCAAGTGGAGTGAATCCCATTGATGTATCAACGGATTTTCCGCCGTCTACAGCAGTGATTGATGAGCCGTTGCCAAGATGACATGAAACAATTTTAAGGTCTTTTATGTCCTTGCCCATAGCCTCAGCGAGTGCAGCGGAAACAAAGCGGTGTGATGTTCCGTGGAAACCATATTTTCTTACATGGAGATTTTCATAATCTTCATACGGGAGACCGAACATATAAGCCTTTGGTGGCATTGTCTGGTGGAAAGCTGTATCGAATACAGCAACCTGCGGTACACCCTCCGGAATTACATTTTTGCAAGCACGGAGTGCGAGTGCGTGGGCATGATTGTGAACTGGTGCAAGTTCACGGAGTTCATCGATTTTATCAATGATTTCATCGGTAACAAGTACGGACTTGTCGAAAATATCAGCACCCTGTACGATTCTGTGTCCGACTGCTGAAATTTCGTCCATGCTGTCAATAACCTTTGCGTCACCGGTAGTGAGTGCCTCAACGAGTTTCATGAAAGCCTCTGTATGTGTGGGGAAATTACAGTCAGCTTCAAAAGCTTTGCCATCACCTGTCTTGTGGGAAATGTGACCATCGATACCGATTCTGTCACAGTTACCCTTTGCGATAACGCTTTCATCGTCCATGTTGATGAGCTGATACTTCAATGAGGAACTTCCTGCATTGACAACTAAAATAATCATAATAAAACATTCCTTTCATTTGATGTATGCATATATAATTATATACTTTTTTTTGTAAATTGCAAGGGGTTTTGGAAAATTTATTATGTTAAATTTATAAAATAAGAAAAAAGTAGACAAAGGATTGCAGAAATTTAAAAATATTATGTACAATAAATGAAATTTTTTCTGTAATCATTGAAATTTGTGAAAAGAGGTAGTAAAATGAAAATCAGTGGTATTATATGCGAGTACAACCCGTTCCATAACGGACACTTACACCATATCCGCGAAACACGAAAAAACGGTGCTACACATATCGTTGCTGTGATGAGCGGAAACTTTGTACAGCGTGGAGATGTGGCAGTTATTGATAAACTTGAAAGGGCAAAACTTGCTGTCCGTTCAGGCGTGGATTTGGTGATAGAACTTCCGGTGCAGTATAGTCTTTCGTCTGCTGAAAATTTTGCGTCTGGTGCTGTATGGCTTCTTGACTCATTAGGAGTAGTAGATGAGCTTTCATTTGGCAGTGAATGCGGAGATATAATGCAGTTATGCAACGCCATGAAGACATTACAGGCAGTGGCTATGTCACATCACGACGAAATAATAAATATAATGGAAAAGGGATATACTTATCCTAGGGCGGTAAGCTCTGTGGTTAAGGGCATAGACCCACAATCAGCTATTATTATAGATGAGCCAAATAATCTGCTTGCTATTGAATATCTTAATGCTATGGTACGTTTTTCGTCTAAAATGATACCTTTTACGGTGAAGAGAACAGGTGCATCACATGACGGCACGGCTACAGCAGGAAATATAACAAGTGCATCTGATATAAGGAGCAGAATTGTCACCGAAAAAAGCATGAGACTTATAAGACGTTATATGCCTCCTATATGGAATGAAGCTATTGCAGACGCTATGCGAAACGGTGGTATATCTTCTCTTTCACGTCTTGAAAGAATAATGCTTTATAAACTCCGGACTTCCTCACCTGAGGAAATAGCACTTATAAATGATGTTGGTCAGGGACTTGAACACCGTATATACAGTGCAAGAATGTCCGGTTCTCTTGATGAATTATTCTTTACAATAAAGACAAAACGCTATACTATGGCACGTGTAAGACGGATATTGCTTTCAATACTGCTTGGCATAACAAAAGAGGATATGCGTTATCTGCCACCATATGGCAGAATACTTGCATTCAATGAAAAGGGCTGTGAGATACTTGCACAGGCAAAAGGCAAAACTGCTATTCCATATGCCGCCTCAATAGCTAAGCTTGCACGTATAAGCGAAACAGCTGAACGTTTTGCCGGAATTGAAATAAGAGCATCAGATGTATATGGTCTTTCACTTGAAACAGTGACTTCCGCCCAGAAGGATTACAGGGCAAAAATTATGATAGATATGGAGTAAAAAATGATAAACAAATTTCTGAAAATCACAACCGCTACCATAGTAGCAACATTAACGCTTACTTCCTGCGGAAGCAGAGTCAGACTTATGAATAGTTCCACTGAAGTCGATGCAGATACTATCTCATCGGACGGAAGTTATGTTGAAAGGGAAGAATACAGAAATCAGGAGTCAATTGAACCTGAAAAGCTTATTGAACAGGAAATTACAACTGAAAATGAACCTGAAACAGAACCAGTTACTATTGATATTTATCAGAAAGACTATGATTTGCCCTCAAAAGCTGTAATTGATGATTTTCAGACGGTGATGCAAAATCCGGAACTCCCTACCGGCTGTGAGATTACGGCACTTACACAGACACTTAATTTTTTAGGTTTTGACATTGATAAAGTCACAATGTGTGACACATACATGAATACTGACTGGAAAGGTGAGTATACCATGAATCAGTGTTATATCGGTGACCCTAAATCTTATACGGGATTTGGGTGCAGTGCGCCAGTAATATGTAAGTCTGCACGGAGATATTTCCGTGTGGAAAAATCGAACTGCTACCCCGTTGACCTTACCGGAACGGATTTTCAGGAATTATTCTATCAGATTGAACAGGGCAGACCTGTTATTGTATGGGCTACAATGTATCTTATGGACACAAAACCGGAGTATATCTATACGGCAAAGAACGGTGAGGAAATGTGGTTCTGTACGTATCAGCATTGCCTTACACTTTACGGATATGACAAGGACGAGGGAATAGTTTATGTTGCTGACCCACTCGTTGGCAATACAACCTATTCGCTTGAAAAGTTTGAAAGAATATATGATATACTTGGAAAACAGGCAGTTGTTATATGCGGAGACGCTGAAAATGGTCTTGATGCTGAACCTAAGCACGTAACAAAATCCGGAGTGGAAGAAATAATTACAGAATCTACAACAGAAGAAATTACTGAAACAGAAATGAAAACAGCTGAACCGGAAACAGTTCCCGAAACAGAGCCTGAACCCGTTCCAGAAACAGAACCGGAAGTACAGATTGAACCAGAAACAGAACCTCAGCCGGAAGAAACTGAAAATCAGCAAGAACCGGAATTACCAGAAGAATCCGGAGAAGAACCACAGGAAACGGAAGAATTTAATGATTAAAGGGATAATATTTGACCTTGACGGCACTTTGATTGACTCAATGAATGTATGGTGCGAAACCGACAGGACTTTTCTAAGGGAAAATGGCATTGAAAATCCACCGGAAGATATTTCAGACCGTGTAAAAAAACTCACTATTGATAAGGCATCTGAATTATTTATAAGTGAGTTCGGGCTTGAATGCACTGTTGAGTATACAATACAACGAATTGAAGAAATAGTACAACATGAATATTTTTATAATATTCCGTTGAAAACAGGCGTTATTGAATTGCTTGATTTCCTTGATTTACAGGGTATTCCGTATGGTGTGGCTACTGTCACATATAAAAACCTTGCGGAAACTGCTTTAAAACGTCTCGGAATATATGAAAGAATGAAATTTCTGCTTACTGTAGCGGAATATCCGCAAGGCAAAAAAACTCCTGATATGTATATGAAATGTGCGGAAATTATGGGATTTGCTCCGGAAAATGTACTTATTGTTGAGGATTCACTGCATTGCATAGAAACGGCAGTCCGTGCCGGATTCATGACAGCGGGTGTATATGATAATCTTTCGGGAAACGACAGTGACAGTATAATTAAAATTTCAGATTATTATTTTAATAGAATTATTGAAATTAAAGATATTCTTTAAGGCGAACACTGTTCGCCTGATTTTATATAAGGACGTGATTATATTATGAAAAAAGTTATGGTAGGCATGAGCGGAGGAGTGGACAGTTCTGTATCGGCACTTCTGCTAAGGGAGCAGGGCTATGACGTAATGGGCGTTACAATGAAACTTTTTAGCGATGATGACATTGTACAGGCTGAAAAAGACGGTAAAACTTGTTGTGCCTTATCAGACGTTGAAGATGCAAGGAGTGTGGCTTATCGTTTGGGATTTGAACATCTTGTTTTCAATTTTAAAGATAGTTTCCGTGAGTGCGTTATGGAAAAATTTGTAAGTTACTATCTTAACGGACATACTCCAAATCCATGTATTGACTGCAATAAATATATCAAATTTGACAGAATGCTCCGTCGGGCGTTGGAACTTGATTATGATTACATAGCCACCGGACATTATGCCATTAACGAATATGACGAAAAAACGGGGCGTTATCTGCTAAAACGTCCGAAAGACAGGAGCAAAGACCAGACATATTTTCTTTATTCGCTTACACAGGAACAGTTAAAACATACATTATTTCCGCTCGGAAATCTTGAAAAATCTGAAGTTCGCGAAATAGCCGAAAAAGCCGGTCTTGTCAACTCAAAAAAGCCGGATAGTCAGGATATATGCTTTGTGCCGGACGGGAATTATGTTTCTTTCATAGAAAAATTTACGGGGAAAAATGTTCCACGTGGAACATTTGTGGATATGAATGGAAAAATTCTCGGTGAGCATAAGGGAATTATTAACTATACTATCGGACAGAGGAAAGGGCTTGGCATAGCTCTCGGAAAACCGGCATACGTCATAAAAAAGGATATTTCGACAAATACGGTCACCCTTGGTGATAAAGATGACCTGAAAATATTTTCATTTATTGTTGAAAACGTTAACTTAATATCAGTACCGGAACTGAAAAGTGAAGAAACTTTCCTTATAAAAACCCGATACAGCCAGCATGGTGAATATGGACTTGTAACCCCTATCGGAAATAATGAGTGTAAAATTACGTTTGAAACTCCGCAAAAATCAGTGGCAAGCGGTCAGGCGGTTGTTTTCTATGATGGGGATATTGTCGTGGGGGGAGGCACTGCAAAATGACAGATTACAAATATGAAAAACTCACCGATAAAATATTTGTTTGTGCAAGCACTGAACACCGTTTCGGAACAGACGCATTTTTACTGGCGGACTTCTCACAGTATCGTCAGAAAGACAAGGTATGCGATTTAGGCACAGGCTGTGGCATAATTCCACTTATCATGCAGAAAAAATTACCACCTGAAATAATATATGCCATCGATATTCAGGAGGGGGCAATTGAACAGTTAAAAGCCGGAATTGAAAAAAGTCAAGTCACTGGAATAGTACCGATATGTGCAGATATGAAAGAATTATGGGAAAACGCACCATTCGGACGGCTTGACCTTGTGACTTGTAATCCACCATATAAAGCCGTAAATACCGGTTTTGAAAGTGCCATTACTGCACAGAAAATAGCCCGTCACGAAATTATGTGCAACATAGATGATGTATGCCGTTGTGCCGGAAAACTCCTTAAATTCGGTGGAAGACTTTGTATCTGCAATCGTCCTGAACGTCTTGCGGACGTTATCTGTGCCATGCGTAACAACGGCATAGAACCGAAAAGAATACGTTTTGTTTCAAAAAATCCAGAGTCTGCACCATGGCTTTTTCTGATAGAGGGAAAAAAAGGTTCTAAACCATTCATGCAGATTGAACCACAGCTATATATCCGTAACGAAAACGGCTTTTCGGACGAACTGCAAAGAATTTACAGCACGGGAAAGGAATAATTTATGAGTGGTATATTTTATGTCATAGGCACACCGATAGGAAATCTTGAGGATATAACAATCCGCCAGCTTGACACCCTGAAAAACGTTGACTTTATATGTGCGGAAGATACAAGAGTTACACTTAAACTTTTTAATCATTATGAAATAAAAAAACAGCTTGTCAGTTTCCATGAACACAGCACAAAAGCCGATGCACAGCGAATTATTGAACGTCTCATGAACGGCGAAAACTGTGGCATTGTCACTGATGCCGGAATGCCCTGTATCTCCGACCCTGGTGAAGTTCTTGTTAAACTCTGTGCCGAAAATAATATTGAAGTCAAGGTAGTTCCGGGGGCAAGTGCCGTAGTATCGGCTGTGGCTGTTTCCGGACTTGATACAAGACGTTTCATGTTTGAAGGTTTTCTGCCCGTGAATAAGAAAGAACGTTCTGAACGTCTTGAACTCCTGAAAGACGAAACCGGACTTATTGTATTCTATGAAGCTCCCCACAAACTTAAAAATACTTTGTCATGTTTAGCGGATTTTTTCGGTGAAGAAAGAAAAATTTCCCTGTGTCGTGAACTTACCAAAATTCACGAAGAAGTATTGAGAATGACTTTAGGTGAGGCATTAGACTACTACAATGTAAATGAACCACGTGGAGAGTTTGTGCTTGTCATGGAAGGAAAAACAAAATCAGACGAAAAAATAACTCTTGAAAGTGCTGTGGAGCAGGTTAAAAAACTTGTTGAAATGGGTGAAAAACCTACTGACGCTTGCAAGGCTGTTGCTAAAGAATCCGGATTTAAAAAGGGAGAATTATATTCCGCATTCTGTAATAATTAAAATATATAATTTGAAAATTCCGGAAAAAGTGTTAAATAGGTGAAAAATGCATAAAATACTTGAAATCTTCATAGAAATATGATATAATATAGATAAAACTATATCAAAAAAATAAACTGTTGTTTTTTTGTATATAATATGCACAGAAAAGAGGATTTCTTTATGATTTGCGATTTACATTGTCACACTAAACTTTCCGATGGCTCTATGGGCATTGAAGATGTTATCGAACAGGCTAAACGTACCAATATAGAATGGTTGTCCATTACCGACCACGACACTATGGCATCATTTTCACGGGCAAGCATTCTTGGTGAACGTGCCGGAGTGAATATTCTTAAAGGCGTTGAACTTTCTGCATGGGACAAGAAACGGAGTAGAAAAGTCCATATACTTTGTTATGCTCCCCGTAAACCCGACAGACTGGAGGGACTTTGTCTCAAATCATGTGAGATAAGAAAAGAATGCTCAAAAGAAATGATTTCTAAAGTAATGGAAAAATATCCCATTACTATGGAAAGCATTCTTAAACATACTACTGCATCTAAAAGTATTTTCAAACAACATATTATGCGTACTTTGATTGATTACGGATACGCACTGGAATTTTACGGAAGTCTTGACAGTGAGTTATTTAACCGTGAAAAAGGCTCTTGTTACGTTGAACGTGAATATCCTGATGTAAATTTTGTAATTGACCTTATTCATACCGCAAAGGGCGTGGCTGTAATGGCACATCCTGCACTCTATGACAGTGTGGAGCTTTTAGAGGAACTCTCACAGAAAGGCAAAATCGACGGCGTGGAAGTCAATCACTGGTCAGCCGACGAAAACTACCGCCATGAACTTTCAGCTATTGCCGACCGCTATGAACTCATTGAGACAGGCGGTTCAGATTTCCACGGGCTTTATAACAATGTCCCTACCCATTTAGGAAGTGAAACCACTACAAAGGAAAATCTTGACCGTATACTTAAACTTTCTGCAAAAATGAAATAGGAGATTATTATTGAAAAATATGGACGTTAAAATTATTCCGCTGATTATTTCACTGGGACTGCTTTTTATATTCATTGCTCCTGTACCTATGGGAATATTCAATATCGGAAATGCTGTCGGTATAATTGTATCGGGCATTATGACCGGAATATTCACATTCTGGAAACCGTTTACAGAATTGATAAAAAATATCTGGAATACTTCCATTGGAAAAATATTTATCAGTATAATAACTTTAATTATAAGTATATGTGCTGTGCTTGCCATAGTCATAAGTGTTTTCATGGTAAAGTCAGCAGATGACCCACCGCCCGACGAAAATACTACACTTGTTGTGCTGGGTTGTAAGGTCAAGGACGGCAGACCAAGTTTAATGCTGAAACGTCGTCTTGACTGTGCCTGTGAATATCTTTTGGAACATAATACTGTAAATGTTGTTGTCTCCGGAGGACAGGGCAGTGATGAGGTTATGAGTGAGGCACAGTGCATGAAAGAATATCTCACCGGAAATGGCATATCTCCGGAACGTATTTTCATGGAAGACAAGTCAACAAGTACAGAAGAAAATCTTAAATTCTCACAGGAAATAATATCCCGTGAGGGTCTGTCCGAAAAAATAACTCTTGTCACAGATGCATTTCACCAGTGCCGTGCCGAAATGTTAGCTAAGAATATCGGCATAGACCCCTATAATATATCTGGATATACTTCATGGTATATTGTTCCTGTCTACTGGGTGCGTGAGTGGTTCGGAATAGCCTACTATTCAGTATTTGGCAGTAAATAATTTTTTTGATTTGGCGTGTTATATTACGGCGGATATTTCGCATATTCCCTATACTGTTAAAGTATAGGGAGTATTTTTTTATGGACTATTGCCGGTTGACAAGCAGTGCGGATTTATGTTATAATATTTTTGTATAAATATTAATGCAAAGGAATGATGTATTTGAAAATAAGTTTTTCAACGTTTGCCTGTCCCGAATGGTCATGGGCGGATATTTACTCAATTGCTAAGGACTTAAAATTCAACGGTATTGAAGTAAGAGATGAGAACTTTTCTGCAAAATCAGTACCGTTCAGTGATTCAAAAGTGTCTGAAACGATAAAGAAATTAAATTCTCTTGGACTTGAAATACCTTGTCTTTCGTCGAGAGCTTGCCTCAATGATACCACAAAATACGACGACGCTGAAAAAGAAATAAAAGCTTATGCAAAGCTTGCACAGAAACTCAATACTCCTTATATAAGGATATTTGCAGATGACAATAACAATTCCGGCAAAGACGTTGATGACGAAAGTGTTATTGAATCTCTTATAAAACTTGTTCCTATTACAGAGAAGTACAATGTAACATTGCTTATTGAAACGATAGGAGTTTACAGTGATACGGCACGTCTCGCAAGGATTATTGACAGGGTAAAAAGCCGGAAAATCGCTGTATTATGGGATATGCATCACCCATATCGTTTTATGGGTGAGTCTCCGGAAACTACAGTGGCAAATCTCGGGGAATATATAAAATTCGTTCATGTAAAGGACAGTGTGCTTGATGTCGGCGGAAACGTTGGTAACATTCCGGTAAAGGAAATGATTAAGGTCCTTGAAACAATAAATTATACCGGTTATATCTCACTTGAATGGGTAAAGCATAAGGGCGATAATATGCCGGAAGCCGGAATAATAATCTCGCAGTTTGCGGAATTTATGAGACCATATCAGACAAAACATAAGCACCCACTCCAGAATAATATGCGTAATACCGGAAAATATCCATGGCCTAAGGAACGTATTATAAATTATACATTCCCTGATATTCTTGACCGTATATGTGAGGAATTTCCTAATCAGTACGCGTTCCGATATACTGAACTTGACTACACAAGAACATATCCGGAATTTCGTGATGATGTTGATACTTTCGCACGGTCATTGCTTGCAATGGGTGTCAAGAAAGGCGACCATGTAGCTATATGGGCGACAAACGTTCCACAGTGGTATATTACTTTCTGGGCTACTACAAAAATAGGTGCTGTACTTGTCACCATGAACAGTGAATACAGACTCCATGAGGCTGAATATCTTTTAAGACAATCCGATACAAACACTCTTGTAATGATTGACGGAATAAAGGATATTAAATATGTTGACATAATCAGAGAACTTTGTCCGGAACTTGATACCTGTGAAGTCGGTCAACTCCATTCTGAAAGACTGCCTTTCCTTAAAAATGTAATTACAGTAAGCTCCGAAAATAAGGGCTGTTATACATGGGAACAGGCTATGGAACTTTCAAAGAACATCCCATACAGTGAGGTTGAAAAAATACGTCGTACAATTGATATTCATGATGTATGCAATATGCAGTATACTTCCGGAACTACTGGATTTCCTAAGGGCGTTATGCTTACGCACTATAATGTCGTAAATAATGGCAAGGCTATAGGTGACTGTATGGATTTGTCTACTGCCGACAGAATGATGATACAAGTGCCTATGTTCCATTGTTTCGGAATGGTTCTTGCTATGACGGCATCTGTCACACATGGTACTACTATGTCACCGATTTCAAGGTTTTCACCACGAAAGGGACTTGCCTGCATAAACAAGGAAAAAATAACCTGTTTCCACGGTGTACCGACTATGTTTATTGCTATGCTCGGACACCCTGATTTTGCAAAGACTGATTTTTCATATATGCGTACTGGCATAATGGCTGGTTCTCCGTGTCCTATAAAGACTATGGAAGAAGTCATTGAAAAAATGAACATGAAAGAAATCTGTATTACATACGGTCAGACAGAGGCATCACCGGCTACCACGATGAGCAAGACCACCGATACACTGGAACAGCGTGTGAATACAGTAGGCGGAAATATTTTCGGCGTTGAATGCCGTATCGTTGACCCCGAAACAAATGAGGAACTCCCTGACGATACAGACGGTGAATTTGTAGCAAGAGGGTATAATATCATGAAAGGCTACTACAAAATGCCAGAGGCTACCGCTGCCGCTATCGACTCACAAGGTTGGTTGCATACCGGAGACCTTGCCCGTCGTCGTTCTGTTGACGGATATTATAAAATTACCGGACGTATAAAAGATATGATTATCCGTGGCGGTGAAAATATCTATCCTAAGGAAATTGAAGACTACATTTATACAAATCCGAAAGTAAAGGACGTTCAGGTTATAGGTGTGCCGTCGGAGGATTACGGTGAGGAAATAATGGCTTGCATAGTTCTTAAAGAAGGCGAAAAGGCTACTCCGCTTGAAATAAAGAAATTCTGCCGTGCCGGAATGGCTTCACATAAATGTCCGAAATATGTTGACTTTGTGGACGGTTTCCCCATGAATGCCGCCGGAAAAATTCTCAAGTACAAAATGCGTGAGCAGGCTGTGGAAAAACTCAATCTTCAGAAAGCTGAAGATATAGTTACAGCATAAACAGAATTATGTCCGTACATAAAAGTGCGGGCAATTCTTATTTAAACGTTTTAATAAATGAGTAGATAGTCCATACAATCCGAAATATTACTGAAACTTATAAAAAACTATGATAAAAATATTCAGTGTACTCAAAGGGAAAATCAATTTTCAAAATTTTTTGTATTTCGCGTGTTACTTTTTTGGATTTGGCGTGTTATATTGCGCTTATGATATAATAAATTTATTCTGAAAAAATGGAGAAGAATTTTTTATGAAAAAATTTTTATTAAAAACTTTAGCACTTTTTACTGCTTTTTCTGTTCCGGCGGTATACAGTGCTGAATATGAAACGTTAGTTTCAGCATTTGGAGAGGAAGAAAATAATTTCAGTCTTTCGTTTCCTGAATTTTCCTATATAATAGGGCAGGAAGACGGTAAACCCGTTCCCATTGCAAACGGTATTGAATATCACGGCAGTGGTGTGAGCCGTTACCGGACAGCCACCGCTATGCCATCAAGTTTTGATATGCGTGAACATGGTACAATATCTTCCGTAAAAGACCAAGGGCGTTATGGTACTTGCTGGACACATTCGTCAGCGTCAAGTGCTGAATCAAGTGTAATAGGTGCTGAACCTTCCGTCAATCTTTCGGAACTCCATACGGCATATTATTCATATTATGGTGATGACCAGATTAGTATTTCTGCTGAAAGTCTCCGTGACCACCTTGATTATGGCGGTTCTACTGAAATAGTAGCTAATTTGTGGTCACAGTGGATAGGACCTGTATATGAAAGTCGTTTGCCTTATGACAATACAAGTTTCTTTGAAGTTTCCGACGAAATCGACGATATGCGTTATACAAGTGACTATCATCTTGAAAATGCATATCTTTTCGACTTTAATAATGACAGGTCAAATGCCGATGATATAAATAATCTTGTAAAGCAGTTTGTCTATAACGGAAATGCTGTTGATGTATCATTTTATCACGGTACTTATTCATATAATTCATACAATAACTGTGTAAACAGCAACCGGAAGCCACGCTTTGCAAATCATGCTGTTACTATTGCAGGGTGGGACGATAATTTTCCCGCGGAGAATTTCACGGTACAGCCGGAACACAATGGTGCATGGCTTGTCAAGAACAGTTGGGGTTATACTTCCGGTAAAGACGGCTATATGTGGATTTCGTATGATGATAAAAGCCTTAGTCAGTTTGCTGTCTATGAACTTGCTGATAAGAATGATTATTCCGTTAATTACCACCATGATACTTTTGTGCCGACACAGCTTTTGTGTGCAGACGGAATACAGGAGAATAATTTTTCATATATGGCTAATATCTTTACGGCTGATTATGATATGCAGATAGATGCAGTATCAACATATTTTCAGAATGCCGGAACGGATTATGAGGTTACTATATATTCCGGACTTTCCGACGAAACAGACCCTACTTCTGCTACACCGTCGGCTGTCACATCGGGTTATGATGCACTGACAGGCTACCGTACAATAGAACTTTCTGAAAGTGTTCCGGTAAAAGCCGGTGAAAAATTCAGTGTTGTAGTGAAACTTGCCAATGAGGAAAATCCGTTTATTATACCTGTTGAGTCAAGCCTTTTCATAAAAGACAGTCAGACAGGCAAAATCACTGATATAAACAAATATTCGACTGCTGAACAGATTGAAAAATATACTGGTGAAAATGAAAGTTTTTACAGTGCCGACGGTGAAAACTGGAGAGATGTATGCGGTCAAGTACAAGACCATACCGATGAGGAAAAGGCTATGATGCTTGAAATGCTAAAAGATGAAATCTATGACGGCATACCGGAAGATGATACAGACACACTTAAAGAAGCCGACGAACTCTATGCAAGTTATGAGGAACTTTTTGCTACAGGTGACTTATATATAACAGTAGGTAATATTTCATTGAAAGCTTTTGGCAGTCCAGCGGGCAGTGTTAAATTTTCGCATACTTCCGGAATAGTACCACTTGATGAGGCAGTAACACTTTCGGGGGCGGAAGATATATTTGTTTCTATTAATGACTCCGAATACGTCCCATACACCGAACCCATAGAAATAACTGAAAACACAAAAATTTCGGCATATACAGACCCTATGGTTATTACTGAAAGAACCTATAAGCCGGCAAAAGCAGATTTCAATACATTGCGCTACAGAGCTTTTGACTCCGGATATGGTTCAGCAAAGAAAATTGACGACGGGGAATATGTGATAGAACTGCAACCACAGGATACCGCTATTCAGTTATATCCCGAAACACCTGCAAAAATAGTCATGAACGGCAAGGAAATAAGTCCATACAAATATACAAGCAAAATAGAAGTTGATTACGGGGAAACGGATATTACTTTTGAATTGGAACAGGAGGACAAAATTTCTGATACTATAAATCTGAAAATTCTGAAAAATCCTGTTTCATTCAATCTTGAAAAGGAAACAATATCTTTTCAGTCTGGTTTCAGGGTGACGGCAGAGGACGGCACGGAATTTAAATACGGTGACAGCATAAGCGATTATGCCGGACAGAATGTTACAGCAGTAAATGTAAATACTTCTGAAAAACTGATACTTACTGTTCCGGAAAGAGCCGTATTGCCGGAACTGGAATATGATTATTATTTTGAGACTTTAGGTTTTATTCCTAATGAAACTGCTGAACTGCTTGAATATTCCGTTGCAGAAAATCCGACGGAAAAGGACTATATTTCCGCTGAAAACAGGTTTGTTGATGGTACGTGGATTAACTCCGGTATGGTCATGAACAAGGCTTTTAAGGTTATACCGGACGAAAAAATAACATTTAGAATATCAGCCGGAAACGATATGTTTGCAAGTGAACCAGTAACATATGAAATTCCGTCTGCTGTTTCTGCACCGAAGGAAATGCCGAAATTTGTTACAAAAGATGGTAAATATTATCTTTCCGGCTATGATTATGAAATTGCCCTTGAAAGTGAGACAGATATTTCTGCACTTGCTGAAAAATGGGGTTATCCGGACGAAGAAAGTTATTTGTCAGTTATGGCAAAGCGTTACGGAACAGATGATATTGAAAAGCTGAAAAAAATTGTAGGTTCGGAGTGGGGAACTGATTACGCACTTGAAAACGGTCAGACAGTTGCTGTCAGATATGCTTCAACTGATAATGATTTTGCTTCCGAATGTAAATTTATTACAGTCGGAAGTCAGAAAGGCGATATAAACGATGACGGTCGTGTTGATGCCGTTGATGCTTCTTTGGTTAGTATTCATTATGCGTCATTGTCAACGGATGGGATAGGAACTATTGACGAAAATAAACTTGAATGTGCCGACTATAATGGTGACGGCAAAATTAATGCAGTTGATGCATCTGAAATAAGTATTTATTATGCTAAAATGTCCACAATAAATAATGAATAAATCAGGAATTATATATCTTTTCATTTCAATGGCTGTGGTGTTAGGTACGGCTTTATTCGTTCTCATGCCGGAAAATACTTTTCCTACTGATGAACTTACCATAACTGTTATGAATACAATGCCGATTATTTCTGCACAAACTACAGAAACTTTACAGACTACGTGGTGTACAACTGTCTATGAAAAAACTACATTTTATTCAACCGTAACTGAAAAAGTAACCACTGCCGTGTCCGAAACTACATTTTCGTCATTTTCACCAAACACTGAACCCGTAACAACTTCAACTGAACCCGCTGAAACAGTCACGGAGCAGGTGAGTGAGGAAATTTTTATCGATATAAATGTGGCGGACGTTCAGGAACTTATGAAACTTAACGGCATAGGCGAAGTCATAGCCGGTGAAATTGTGAACTATCGGGAACAGAACGGAGGTTTTGCCAATATTGAGGAAATAATGAATGTTTATGGCATAGGTGAGGCAAAATTTGAGAATATACGGGATTATATATATGTTCAGAATCCAGTGTATTATGTTGAGGAAGTGCCGGAAGAAATTCCTGAACCCGAAACAGAACCGGAATTTTTTCAGGAAGAAGAACCTCCGACGGAAATTACTCTTGCTGATATTGCACCAATAAATATAAATACTGCCAGTATTGAAGAACTTATACTTTTACCGAACGTAAATGAGCAGATTGCACAAGACATTATAACATTACGCGAATCAATAGGCGGTTTCAGTCATGTATATGAATTACTGTACATTGAAAAACTTGAACAAAAACAAGTTGCAGAACTGGAAGAATTTGTAACAGTTGGGCAATAGGTCTAAAAGATATGTATTATAATAGTGCATAAGTGTTAAAAGTGATTTTAACCGTTTTGTAACTTTTTAAGAATTTAACGTTATTTTATGTGAAAATTAACAAGAAATTAATGTTGAAAGTGTACAGGGTGTCCAAAAAATATTAAATAACGTTATAAACCATTGACTTTATACAAAAAATAAGGTATATTTTAATAAAAGCAATATCCGCAGTGTGTGCAGATACACAGACAGTACCGGCTCTTTGTTGAGTTCACATGCTCCGGAAATAGTGCGGAATGTTTTCTGCATGGAGCTTTATGCGGTTGTGTTGACTTTTTGTCTTTGGCAATGGCTGTATTTCAGCCGACGGGTTTCTGAATGAGGTTAAAAGACAGGGTGAGGACATTCGCTCCGTGAGTATACCACGCAGAAACAAAACAATCTTTCATTCATACATATTATATTTAAAAAGAAATATAATATACATTTTAAGGAGGAAAAATCAAATGAACAAACTTAAGAAAACTTTAGCTTTAGTTGCAACTCTTGCTATGGCTACAAGTGCATTCGCAAGCTGTGGAGATGACCCGTCTTCAAACACATCAACTCCAACTTCTTCAACTTCTGACACAAGCAAGGACGATACATCGTCTAATGACACAAGTGATGACACTTCAGATGATGATACTGAAGTTTCAGATGACGATACTGAAGTTTCAGATGATGATACTGAAGTTTCAGATGACGATGACGACACACCGGCTGAACCTGTTGCTTCAAAGGCTTCTACAGAAGTAGGCGAAGTTGAACTTGCTACAGGCGGTGATACATTCACAGTTGCAGCATGGAATGCAGACGACGTACCGGCTATGCTCGAACAGTGGAAGAAAGCTACTGGCACTTCTGACGACAAGGTTAACTTCATCAACTTCGATGTAGGCGGCGGCGCTGCTTCTGAAAAGTATGACGCACTCTTCAACGACGATGCAGACCTTGACGTTTATTTCTGTGAGGCAGACTGGGCACTCAAGTACATAAACGACGATACAAAGACTGCTCCTCTTGAACAGCTCGGCTTTACAGATGACAACTTCGCTGATATCTACTCTTACACAGATGAAATCGGTAAGGATTCTAACGGCGTTCGTAAGGGCGTTTCATGGCAGGCAGCAGCTGGCGGTTTCGCTTACAGAACAGACCTCGCTGAACAGTACCTTGGTGTAAAGTCTCCTGAAGAAATGCAGGCTAAAATCAGCAACTGGGAAGATTTCGTTTCAACTGCTGAAGATATTGCTGAACAGTCCGGCGGTAAGACAGCTCTCGCTGATACACTCGGTGGTATGTGGCAGGTATTCGCAGCAGGCAGAAAAACTCCTTGGGTTGAAAACAACGCTCTCGAAATAGACTCTTCATGCGAAGAATTTGCTAACTATGCTAAGAGACTGTGGGATTGCGGTGGCGTAACAAAGAATCCGCAGTGGGATGCTTCATGGTACGCATCAGGACAGGACGACAGTGCAATGGGCTTCTTCGTATCAACATGGGGCTTCGGTGATGCTATTCTTGCACAGGCTGCCGGCGGTGAAGGCGGTGCTACATACGGTAAGTGGAATGTTTGTCAGGGTCCTGCTCCTTATTTCTGGGGCGGTACATGGATTGTTGTTAATCCTGCTACTGATAACGCTGAAGAGGCACAGTCATTCATTAAGACATTTACTGTTGACCCGGATTCAATCAAGGAATACGCTCTCAGCAAGCCTGAATACTGCAACAACATAGCTGTAATGCAGGAAATCGTTGATTCTAACGAAAACCCGAACGATTATGTAACTAACCTCCTTGACGGTCAGAACTACTTTGCAGTTCTCCACGAGAACGCTAAGAAGATAAACCTCAACGGTCTTATCACTCCTTACGACTCAACAATAAAGGGAGATTTCATTGATACAGTTCAGGCTCAGTACCTTGAGTCTGGTGCATCATGGGAAGATACTCAGATTGCATTCATGGAAAAGGTTGCATCTGATATTCCTGACCTTGGTTAATATTTAGTTAAGTCCTTAATTTATTGCCGGTGGGACAGGTGTGTTCCATCGGCGCTTATTTAAACTTACTTAAATATTACGAAAGGGTGTGTGTGTGTATGGCATCAGCTGCTCAGAGCAGAATTAAGTCAATCAGCTATGCTAAGTATGGCTACATATTTATTTTACCGTTTTTTATTGTTTATTGCTTTTTCCAGTTATGGCCTCTGATTTATACATTTATCCTTGCTTTCAAGGGAAATCAGAGTGCGGGTGATTCATGGGTAGGTTTCAAGAATTTCAACGACTTACTTTTCAGTCACCCTTATAACAAATCAGACCTGTTAAGTTCTAATCCTGATACAAAGGCTGCTGCAAGAGAACTCATGTCTATTGACGTACAGCATCAGAACTTTGTAAGATGTCTGAAAAATACTATCGTTCTGTGGTTTGGTAACTTCATTCCGCAGATTGCACTTTCACTTTCACTTGCTGTCTTCTTTACAGACGCAAAACTTAAAATTCCGGGAACTGGTTTCTTTAAGGTTATCATGTATATGCCTAACATCATCACTGCTGCTTCAATAGCTGTACTTTTCCTTCAGCTCTGTGCTGATACAAACTATTCAGCAGCTACTATCCTTGGTAGGTCCATGGGTATCCTCAAAGACGGCGAATTCTTCAATATGACAAAGAATATTCCCGACGTTGTATGGCCACCGCGTATAATCGTTATGTTCATTCAGACATGGATGTGGTTCGGTAATACAATGATTATGCTTATGTCCGGTATCATGGGTATCAACCCGTCACTGTTCGAGGCTGCAAGCATCGACGGTGCATCAAGCGGTCAGACATTCGTTAAGATTACTGTTCCGCTCCTCAGCCCTATCCTCGTTTATACAGTCATCACCTCTATGATTGGTGGTCTCCAGATGTTCGATATGCCTTACCTCTTCACAACATCAAAAGAAGGTCAGCGTATTGACAATATCGAAACTATAGCTGTTTACATTTATGATAAGTTCCACAGTGGTGCTATTGAGCCGTCATATGGTTATTCCGGTGCAGCATCAGTTGTACTCTTCATCATTACTGCCGTTCTTGGTGCTATCATCTTCCGTCTCAACCGTGACGAAGAAGAATACAGAAAGAAGAAGCAGCGTAAGGCTCTTATCAAACAGCAGAAATCAAAGAATAAGCAGTTTGGAGGTCTCAGCATATGAGCAAGATGAAAGCAACTTATGACGACAATGAGGCTAACTACACAAGGAGTCTGAAAATAAAATCAGGTATTCTTTTTGTGTGGTGTATTATCCTTACAATTGTATGTCTTCTCCCGATTTACATTCTCGTTCTTAATGCTACAAGGTCTCATAGCGAAATTATCAGTATGAGCGGTCTTGGAAAACTTTTTGTTCCAAGTAGCCATTTTTCTGAAAACGTAAAGAACCTCAGCGTTAAGACTTCAGAAGATTTCAGCCTTATGATTGGTTACAAGAACAGTTTGACTATTACTGTATGTTCCACATTCCTTACTGTTTTCTTCTCTGCAATGACAGCTTATGGTATCCGCGTTTATGATTTCAAACTCAAGGACGCAGCTTATACAGCTATCCTCCTTGTAATGATGGTTCCTGTACAGGTAACATCAGCTGGTTTTGTAAAGTTCATGATTAATCTTCACCTTACAAACTCATTCATTCCGCTTATCATTCCTGCTGTTGCAGCACCCGCGGTAGTATACTTCATGGTTTCCTACCTCAAATCTTCCTTCTCACAGTCTATCGTTGAAGCTGCACGTATTGACGGCTGTAGCGAATTTAGAATATTCCTCCAGATTGCTATTCCTATGATGAAACCGGCTATTGCTGTACAGGCAATTTTCGCATTCATCGCAAGCTGGAACAACTTCTATACACCTAATATGATTCTTATCGACCCCAACAAGGGCGGTACTACTAACCTCCGTACTCTTCCTATGATGCTTGGTATTCTCCAGTCATCACAGAAGACTGCTGACTATGGTATGATTTACACTTGTATCGCACTCGGTATTATCCCGATTATCATTGCATACATCTGTCTTTCTAAATTCATCATTGCTGGTGTTGCACTCGGCGGTGTTAAGGAATAATTTCCAAAAAAATCACAGCACACTTCGGTGTGCTGTTTTTTTTATGCCTGTGTGTAATATCATGGGCATTCCGTGAATATGATTAAGTGAAAGGAGTGTTGACAATGACGGAAAGTACAAGCTATGAAACTATTTCTTTATACATGATGCCAAACGTCCGGAACGCCATGCAGGCTGTAGGTGAAAACGAAAGAGCCGTAACCGAAATCCGCCTTAGAAGTGGACGGGCTGTATCATATATTTTTCCGGACAGGATAAAATATCTTACTAAAAATGGAAAACTTGTTGACAATTATCAAAATTCGGAAAATATTATCATAACCGCTACCGATATTAAACAGACTGTTGACAAGCTGTGTCATTTTTCGGTGCATAGCTGTACAACGGAACTTCGTGAGGGCTATTTTGTTCTAAAAGGCGGAATACGTGTCGGTGTGGCTGGTACTTATTCCGATACTGCCGGAAAAACAATTAACAATTTCAATGCCCTGAATTTTCGTGTAGCAAGATGTGTGACCGGCTGTGCTGAAAAAATTTATGAAAGAATTTACGGAAAAAGTATTCTTATATGTGGTGGGGTAAACTCCGG